>DASXGW010000011.1 GCA_036488875.1 Candidatus Baltobacteraceae bacterium
TGCGTCATCTGTTCGAGGTGCGGAACGCCCAGCCGCGCCCGCAGTTCCCGAAGCTCGTGCGGCTCGATCATCGCAGAGCCCTTACCCACCGCTTTCCGGGACTTCGCCGAGCGCATGGTCGCTGCAATCCTTACGAGCACCTTACGAAGCGAACCGGCACCATTTCTGGGATAGGTGTGTTACAGTAATCGAGCCGGACGGGCCGAAGGCGTCATCCGTCCCGGCTGAGAGTACGAGTCGTGTTCCCGCGTGGTCTGGCGCTCAGGCGTTCTCCCGGTTCAGGTACATCGTCCGTCTTCAATCCTCAGACGCCGGAGTTTATCGATGTACACTGACGAAACCCTGAATTGCACCGACTGCAATGCCCCCTTCACCTTCTCGTCCGGAGAGCAAGAGTTCTTCGCCGCGAAGGGGTTCACGAACAAGCCCAATCGTTGCCCCGACTGCCGAGCGGCCCGCAAGGCCCAGCGCGGCGGTAGCGGCGGCGGCGGCGGCAGCAGCTCGTACTCGGGCGGCGGATACGGCGGCGGCCGTCCGCAGCGCGAGATGTTCAACGCCACCTGCAGCGGGTGCGGCAAGAACGCCGAAGTCCCGTTCCAGCCGCGCGGCGACAAGCCGGTCTACTGCCGCGATTGCTTTGCCTCACGGCCCAGCTATCGCTAGACCCTAAGCTGCTAAACACCAGAGGAGGGAGCGGATCGCCGCTCCCTCCTTTCCCATGAGACAACCCGAGCCATCTCACCCGCTCGATGCGATGACCGCCGCGCCCGACCATCATGCGGTGCTTTTTGAAAACGATCGCGTGCGCGTGCTGGATACTCGACTCGCTCCCGGCGAGCGAACTCCCTTGCATGCTCATGAATGGCCGGCCGCACTGTACGTACTGAGCTGGAGCGACTTCGTGCGCTGCGGCCCCAACGACGAGGTACTCGTCGACTCGCGCGCGGCAGGCAACGCGCCGGCAATCGGGAGCGCCGTATGGCTCGCACCGCTCGATCCGCATTATGTAAAGAATGTCGGCGACGGAATTTTGCATATCATCGCCATCGAACTAAAGAGTTCTTAAATCACAGTGACGCAACGGCTACAAGCGCTGCTAAAAAGAGCGGTGATCATGGGGCGAAAATCACGGTTTCAAGTATTCCGTTAGAAAGTCGGCACCCGCCTGATCGTCTTCCAGCCACGAGTGCCAGCGCAGAAAGCCGTGGATTTCGTTGGGGATGACGATCTCGCGGTAAGGAACGTGCGCCGCGCGCAAGCGCGCAACGAGGTCGACCATCTGATGAAATTGCACGTTTCGGTCGTCGTCGCCTTGAATGAGCAGCACGGGCGATTTCCAGGTGGAAACGTACGCGTCGGGTGACGAACGCCAGGCCTCTTTGAGGTAGGCGTCTACGTTCGGCTTTTGATAGCGCTTGACCTGATCCGACCACGACTGATCCCACATCGACCAATCGTGCACGCCATGCGTGTCGACGCCAACCTTGAAAATGTCGGAGTTGTGCGCGAGGGCGTCGGCCGTGAGCAGGCCGCCGTACGACCCGCCGTAGATGCCGATGCGTTTTGGATCGACGTTCGGCAGCGACTGCAGGTAGCGAGCTGCGGCAACGACGTCTTTGTATTCTGCCGCGCCGAGCGGTCCGGCGTGAGCGGGATACTGAAAATCGTGTCCGTAGCCGATGCCGAGGCGGTAGTTGACCGACAGCACCACGAAGCCGCGGCTCGCCAGATATTGATTGGTGCCGTAGCCATAGTCGTAGTAATCGAAGTAGTGCCACGTGAGCATCATTTGGCGCGGCGGACCGCCGTGCACGAAGATCACTGCAGGTTTCTTTGCGGCGCCCCCCGAGTGCTCGAAGAGCGTCCCTTGAATATTCCAGCCGTCACTGGCGCGGAAGTTTACGAGCTTCGGAACGGCAAGATCGCTCGTCGGAAAGTCGGCGGGGATCTGTTCGGCGTTAAGCTTGCGCCCGTTGTACGCGATCGTAAAGGGCTCGCGCGCGCCCGCGTTCACGTAAGCGACGCCGCTTGCGAGCGCTGCCGGCCACCACTGGCTGTCGTTGCCCTTCGTCACGACCTCGTGGGTAGCGCTGCCGGCATACGAGCGGAAGATATGGCGGCGCGCGTTATCGCCCGGCGTCGATCCGGTATTTGCAGTGTAGTAGATGCTCTGCTTGTCGGGTGCAATCGACGTGTCTTCGATCATGTATGATCCGGGGCTAATGTCGCGTGGGGTGCCCCCGTTCGCGGAGACTTCGTACAGGTTGGGCCAGTTGGATTTCTCCGAGACGAAGACGAGCCGATTGCCCTGGAGCCAGTTGAGCTGTGGTCCCTCGATGCCAGGATAGGAATCGCGAAGGCCGTTGCCGCTCGTCCACACGGGGCGACCATTTCCACTGGCCACTCGGGCGACCCAAATGGCCCACGGCTGCGGCTGTTGGACCAGCAAGTTCTGCGGCGCGCCGCCGTCGCCGGGCGTGCGGACGAACGCGATTTGCATGCCGTCGGGCGACCAGCGCGGCATCCCGTCGTGCGACGTCGATGGCGCAAGATATTCGATCGGCGTAGTTTGATCGCGATAGATCCCAATAAACGAATGATCGTTGCGATTCGAAGTGAAGGCCAGCGCTTTACCGTCGGGCGAGTACTGCAGCTCGGCGTCTTGTCCGCGGTCGAAGAATAGGCGCGACGCGTCTTTGCTTCCATCGATCGGTGCCGACCATACGGCCGAGTCGCCGTCGTGGATAAACGCAACGCTCGTGGAGTCCGGCGAAACGGCGGGAATATCGCCGTCGCCGAGCAACTTCGGTTCGCCTCCCGCCGTCGAGATCGACATCACCGCGAGATGCGGCTCTTTGGGGCTATTCGCGGGGTTCGGCCACGGACGCAGCGGCCAGTTGGCGTCGTGCGAACCGCCGCGGACGTAAACGACGTACTTCCCGTCGTTCGAAATCACGAGGTTCGTCAGTTCTTGACCGTCATCGGTTTTCGAGTCCCACAACTTATGCGGCGCAAAATCGGGGGCTGCGGCAAACCATAGGCTCCGAATCCCGCTCTCGTCGAGCACGTAAGCAATGTCGTGGCCGCCGCTATCCGAGACCAGCGCCAGCGGCATCGGAAAGCTCAACACCCGAGCCAGCGAGAACAGTGCGGCAAGCAGCATCGTCATGGCCTCCTAATCGCCCGGCAGTTCTTCGAACGCTCTGACGGGGTTCGCCCGGTAGTTTATGAGCTCCTAGAAACGGTTTTGTGACGTCGGCGGCGCGTAGGGGCTTCAGACTTACCGGTGAATGACGCGAAATGATAAATCGAACGCTTCTCGCACTCGTTCTCGCCGCAGCCTCGACCACGACCGCCTTCGCCGATGCGCACAGCGACATCGTCAACGCGATGGTTAACTTTAAACAGCTGAAGTCGTATCATATGGAAATGACGGTGGGGGGCCGGCAGTCGTCAGCCGACTTCCTAAGCCCAAATCGCATACACACGTTTGCGGCCGGCAACGAGGTCATTCAAATCGACACCACGACCTATATGCGGCTCAATGGAACGTGGAAGAAATATCCGGGCGGCCCGTCGGTTGCAGACACAATGGCATTTGCGTCGAGCCACAACGGCGGCTTCACCGCGACGGATCTCGGAATGCGCACGGTAGGCGGCACATCGCTGCATGCGTATAGCGTGAAAACGCTGAAGACCGGGAACATTACGACCGTATTTTTGGACGGAAGTGGACGCATCGTACGCATGGACACCGGTAAGGTGGTTATGATCCTCTCGAAATTCAACGCACCTCTGACCATTAACGCTCCGATGTAGCATGAAACATCGCCCGGTCCGACCTGATCGCTATTTTCAAACGCCTGGAATGAAGTTGCCGCGTTAACGCTCGTTCGCACCGTTTTGAACGGACAACTCCCAGCGATACCCGTCCGGATCATGAAACCATAGGCCTGTGTGCGGGGAGCCCGGCGATGTGGGCCCGATTTCGTCGCCCGGGTCTTCCAGGTTCACGCCGTTCTTCTTCAGCGTCGCCAGCGCATCGCGGAGAGCTTGCAGTGTGTCGACGTGAAACGACAGGTGGTCGAGCGTATCGGCGTGCGGCGTGCCTTTGAAGAAGCCGATGATCATTGCGCCGTTCGTGAGCGCAATGGCGTCGTCGGACCGAAACATTTCCTCCAGATCGAAGTTCGTCGTCCAAAACTGCGCGCTCTTCTCCGGGTCTTCGACGGCAAGGCTGAAATGCCAGACCGCGCCGAGTTTTACTTTCACGGATGCGATCGTAGCGCATCCTCAAGCGGTTCGCAAGCGCGATCCAGACGATTCAATCGCCCTTCGCCGGGCTATGGGCTCGAGTGCGATCAAAGACACTTGACCGACGCCGGAGAACAGCCCCCGAATGAGTGGTGAGCAGGCTTCGAACAAACGGGTGCTTTGGTTTTGCCTGTTTACGGCCATCGCGATTCTAGCGTCGTTTAGTTCCCGAGCCTTCACAACGTGGGGCGCCATGACGCCGACCGGCTCGGGTATCGGGGGCGACGGGCTCAAAGTCTCGGAAGCCTCCGAGCCGTTCTTCCTCAAGGTTACCTCTGCAACCGGACCCGCCGCACGCGCCGGTATTTTGGCCGGGGATCAGATTGACGTACATTCGTCCCAACGGCTTGTGATGGGGTCCTCGCCCCGCAACACGTTCGAGCACGTGACCGTGATACGCAGCGGGCGAGCGTTGCAGATAACGATCGCGCCTGAAGTGCCGGTTCTCAACTGGAATGAGCTAGCGCGGTATCTCGCCGACGCGTGGATATTGGTGTTTTCAACACTGATCGCATGGCGCGGTAAGCGTTGGCCGGGATCGACTCCCTTAGCACTTATACTTTCAGTCGGCGCGCTTACCGATGCGCTCATCCGATCGGTATGGCCCTCCTGGCAAATCACTCTGGTCGCTCATGCACTGGGTGGCCTTCCATGGACATTTGCCTTACTGGCCGCGTTTTTCGCCGAATTCGGACATCCGCTTTCGAAAGCTCGCCTCCTATGGACCCGCATTGCATACGCCACGTGCATGCTCAGCGGTCTCGCAATCGTCGCACATTTTCTCGCATATGTGCTGATCTGGGTGCCGATGAATGTACAAACTCAAGAGTTTCAAATATTTGAACTCGCCATAACGTCCCCAGCACTACCGACCATAATTTGCGGCATTCTTGCCGCCCAAGCAGCCGGCGCATCCGAGGGGCAGCGCATCGGCTGGGTAACGGCCTCATACGGCTTTTACTGGGCTGCGTGGATCTTAGCTGGCCAAGCCGGACCGCTAGTTGGCGGCGAGGACGCCACGTGGGTGTGGCGGACGCTCAATGTAACGCACATCTTCGTTCCGTTAGGTCTGACGTATGCTGCTCTGCAGCGGCGCTTATTCGATGTTGGATTCATCATCAACCGTGCAGCGGTGTTTACGGTCGTCTCTACGATCGTCATTGGTTCGTTCGTGCTACTCGAATGGGCTTTGGGAAAGTGGTTCGAGGACGTAAGTCATGCAACGAGCATCATGCTCAACGCCGCACTCGCGCTCATGCTCGGTCTATCGATGCGGCTTCTTCATCACCGAGTCGACGGTTTCGTGGATTCTGTGTTCTTCCGAAAACGTAACGAAAACGAACGGGCCCTCCGGCGTTTCGCTCGGGAGGTGAGTCTGATGACCGATCGCACCGTGATGCTCGAACGAACAAAGACCGTAATCCTCGAGCATTCGGAAATATCAGCTGTCGATATCACGATGATCGAAGCGCTGGATCTCAACGACGCCGCCGTACTAGCGATGCGTACGTGGCATGAGCCGGCGGAGCTTGCTCGTTACCGCACGTCGATCGTCGGAGAATATGCTTTTCCACTGGAGGTGCACGGGAATCTATCGGGCGCCCTAGTTTGCGGACAAAAGCGAAACGAAGAGGCCTATGCCCCTGATGAGATCGACGCGATCAAAGAACTATCTCACGGCGTCGGACTAGCACTTTGGACACTGGATTCCGCGGGGAATCGCAACAATGAGCTCGCGAATATTTACTGTGAGCTCCGCGCCATCCGCGGGATGTTGTCTTCACCGAAGTCGGCATAGCGGAAACGAGCGCGGTCCTAGAACGGTTTTGAGACGTGAAAATTGTTAAGAGACGGATGGCTCGAGTAGCGCGCGTAAGCGGGAATTCTCGACCCGAATGTAGGCCTGGCTTGCCGATTCCGCTAGCGCTTGTAGCACCGCAGCCTCGTCCGGATCGAGTCTGGTGCCGTCACGATGCACTCCGTACAGGGTGAAACCGGCAAGATCGTCGCCGTTAAAGATTGGGATGGCGACCGTGGCGAGGCCATCGGCAAACGCCGCTACCGAACGATCGTTGAGGTCGTCGATAGAGATGCACGACCGCTCGGTGATAAGGAATCGCACAAGGTCGTGATCTCGATCGAGAGCATTGGTTGAAATATTTTCCAAGCCCGCGGATGATACTAACGTAAAGGCGTTTCCGCTGTTTCGAAAGAGAGCGGCCGCGGTGAGCTCGAGTTCGCTGTATGGGTCTTCGACGAGTGCCCGGCTGATCGTTTCCTCTCGCTCAGCGCGAGGCAGCGTGCGCGCCAGACGCCGAAGGTAAATCTCAGCTTCGTGCTTCTTGCGGTAAATAACAGAGTCGACCCATCCTTCCAGGATCGGCGTAAGGCGGTGCACCAAAACGCCCAGAACGATTGCGATGACAGCGTCGAGTGCGAGCGCTACCCGCATTTCGGCGAGAAAACGCGTTGCAGCCCAATCGGCAGCAGCGATGAGCGCAAATACGCACGTCATCAGCGTGCCATACACAACCGCTTTACTGATAACAAACCTGACGTCGATGACATTGCGCCGGACGATCGCATACATCAACGTCAGCGGCATGATCATCGTCAGCGTTCCGAAAACTTGGGCCATTGCGTTCTGGCCTTGGCGTAAGTCGTTGGTGATAACGCCGATAACGATGGCGACGGCAGCCCAAGAGAAGCGCGGTCGTTCGCTCGCACGCGTCGTGAACAAACGCACGATAATGATTGCGATCACGCCAAGTGTCGCGGCGCGAGTAAAATCCGTGGTAACGGGGTCAAGCGTGCGATAGAACCCCGACACGAGGGTGCGATAGAAAAACTGGCTTCCGACAAACAGGATCGTAACGGCCGTCGCTATCCAAAATGCGACGCTGCGCCAGCCGGATGGGGCCTTCTCGTCCGGAACCACGAGCGCGAATAACAAGAGACAGGCCGAAGCCACAGCGGTGTTGGGACTCAATACGGCAATCAGCGCCGCGTAAGGGAGGGCGGGCCACACGGTGAACGCCTGATATGCAACTGCGGCTGGAACTGTGGCGAGAAAGTAACCGAACAACAACCATGTCATCAGACTGGGCCGCATCATTACGAGCAGACAACCGACGATTAGAAACACAAGGTAGGAAAGGGCGCGCAAAATGGTACCCGCCGAACCACCATAGGAGGCCCCGGACTCCGGACCGCGAGCAGCAGAAAAACTCACCCACCGCACTGGAACCGCGTTCGTAACGCACAGGTGGATCTGACTGGGTTCGTACGCCGCCGTCAAGGGAAACGCTGACAGAACCATGAGGTCGCGCGTGCCGATGCAGCCGATTTGGTCGCCGGCTCGCAAGCCGGCGCGCTCGGCCGGCGAGCCCGGGTCGACAACCTGGACCGTAGGTATCACTTTGACCGGATCGATTCTAGCACCGGTGTATGCGGTCGGAAATGTCGAGAACATCGGGGGAACCACGACGGCGAAACATAACACCGATAAGGCAACGACAACAACGGCGCGCCAACTCATCAATCGCGTTATTTAACCTCTGCGAGAGCTCGCCTGCACGCCGTGTGAACGAAGAAGTTTCGTCGGTCCTTCGTCAGAACGGCAGAACGCTAGAACGGAAGAGTTGTCGATGACGTCCGACTCTAGGTTGCAGTGAGAGTGATGGTTTGGAGCCTATCTCAGTGGCTGTTCCAGTCGACATCGTCAACGGGTGCAACTCTCTACTCCGGAAAGGCCTCATCTGAGATGTCGGCGTCTCCAGCCCGGCGCGCTACCCCGCCTGCGACGGCTCGTATTCCGACGCTGCGCGGCCGTCGACGGGATCCTGACCAAGCGCCGAGCCACCTAGCCCAATGGGGCGCCCTCATAACTCCGTCATGACGCCGCCTCTCGCAGGGGGTATGCTTCTCTCATGGCCGGGCGCTTCGCCCCGGCAATGCCGACACGAGGAGCCAGAAATGCCGTTGATTCAGGTAAGCGTTATCAAGGGAGTTTTTTCGGCCGAGGAAAAGACGCAGATGATCTCGCGTCTGACGGACGCGATGGTATCGATCGAAGGGGAGAACATGCGTGGCGTCACGTGGGTGAAGATCGACGAAATCGAAAGCGGCGACTGGGGCATCGGCGGCCAGGCCCTGACGACCGAGGCCGTTAAGGCCCTCGCGGCCGGAAAGGCGCCCGCCGCAGCGGGATGATTGCGGGCGAGCGCGCTTCTGGGGATATCCCGTTTGTCGGGCGTGCCGATGAACTCGGTCAACTCGATCGTCTTACGACGGGACCGGTACCATCGATTACGTTCGTCATCGGGATCGGCGGAATTGGCAAATCGCGCTTCCTCGATGCGTTTGCCTCCCGCCGCCGCGCCGCCGGCGGAACCGTGGTGCGGATCGATTGCCGCCTCGTAGAACCAACCGAAGACGGCTTTTACGAAGAACTACGCCGCACTATCGGGGGCGGTATCGCCACCTGCGAAGATGCGTCGCAGCGGCTGAGCGGTCTTGGAAACGTCGTGCTCGTGCTCGACGACATCGACGGCCTGCGGCTGCTCGACTCTTGGTTGCGACGCGCCTTCGTCCCGGCGTTGCCACCAAACGTGCATCTCGTCTTCAGCGGTCGGGATGCGCCTCTCTCCGCATGGCTGCGCATGACGTGGTATGGAGCGTTCCGTACGCTCGATTTACCTCCGCTCGATGATGAGGAAGCCACCGCTCTGCTCGCAGCCGGCGGTATCGATCGAGAGCAAGCAACGCGCGTCAATCGATTTGCTCGCGGTCATCCGCTAGCGCTGACCCTCGCCGCGATAACGTTGCAAAGCGGCGTCGACCCCAGCCTAGAGGAACTCGCCTTCCATCGTATCTTGGACGAGCTAGCACGCCGGCATCTCGCCGAGATCGCCGACCCCGTTACTCGACGCGCGATCGAGGCAGCATCGCTCGTGCGAATGGTCAGCACGTCGCTTCTTGGAGCGATGCTTCCAGACGTTGCGCCGAACGATGCTTTCGAAAGACTCCGCTCGCTTCCGATAACGCGCCTGACGCGCGACGGCCTAAAACTGCACGATTGCGTACGCGATGCGGTGGCTCGGGACTTACGCTCCTCCGACCCGCAACGACATCTCGGCTTGCGCCGAGCCTGCTGGGGCCGCTTGAGGCGCGAGCTGCGAAGCGCTCCCCCATCGGAGGTGTGGCGGTACACGGCCGACATGTTGTACCTTCTCGAGAATCCGGCGATTCGCGAAGCGTTCTTCCCGTCCGGCGCGCAACGTTACGCGATCGAAGTCGCTCGCCAATCCGATGAGAAAGCATTGGTTTCGATCGCACATCGTCATGACGGTACTCCTGGCGCAAGCTTGACCGCAACCTGGTTGAAGGAACGCCCGGGCGATTTTTCCGTCGCGCACGAGCCCAACGGCGACCCGGTCGGATACTACGTCATGTGCGAAGCATCGCAGCTCGAAAGTATGCCACGGCTTAACGACCCGGTGGTCGCACGTTGGTCGAATCACCTCGCGAAGAACCCCGTAGGGCCGGAGGAACGCGTCCTGTTTCTGCGCCGCTGGCTTTCGCGCGATGAAGGGGAATCGCCATGTGCTATTCAGGCGGCGTGCTGGCTGGATATCAAACGGACCTACATGGCCTACCGCCCGCAACTTCGGCGCGTGTATCTGACGCTCCGCGATATCGCGCCTTATGCTGCCGCGGCGGCTCAACTGGGCTTCGTAGTCGTAGACGAATGCGAGATCGCGTTAGGCGACGACCGCTATTTGACCGCGATGCTCGATTTCGGCCCGGACTCCGTCGACGGATGGTTTTCGAGGCTCGTTGCGGCGGAGCTGGGTATCGCATCGAGCCGGCTCCTAGACGTAGGGGCACGCGAGCTGGTGGTTGACACGCGGCGAGTTGCATTGTCACCTCGTGAGTTCGACACGCTTTATTATCTCGTGCAGCGCGAGGGCGAAGTCGCTCGGAGGGAGGAGATTATCTCCGAAGTTTGGGGCGATGCATCCGAGGTCGGGAGCAACGTGGTTGACGTCGTGATCCGAGGGCTTCGGAAGAAACTCTTAGACCGTTCCGAAGCTATCGAAACGGTCTCGGGCGTGGGCTACCGGCTGCGTGACGGCTAATGGGCCACAGTAGTTAAGAGAAAGCCACGGCTAGAACGGCGTTGTCTCACGTTTTGGGCTCATTTCACCCTAATTCCACCTAAAGGGCGTCATTTCACCGTAATTTCATAGCGCGTATTCACCAGTGTAGGAGCTTGTACCGCCGCAACGGAGACCCGCGTGCGTCGCGTTTGCAGCGACTAGGTCCCGAACTTCGAATGCTCCGTCCGGCGTTCGTTTCGGCTTGTAGGCGCTAACGATTTCGTCGTCATATCGTTGATAGCAGTATGCGTACGTGATCCGCAGCGTGTCGTACCTTCCACGTTCGATGACGAACGGCTCGGCAAAGGAAAGCTGCTCGCCTTTCGGCAGCCTGAGCGTCCGGCGCGTTGAGCCAAGAGGTTCCCAAAGTGAGAAGCGGCTATAGAGGAGCTCTGGATCGCTGCCCCTCAGACTATGGCTCACAATCGTGATCCCGTTGGCCGGACGGGTTTCTTGTGCTTCGCCGGTGCTGCCCTTATAGAGCACGCCGTGTGCGTTTACGAGTAGCGCGGCCATTGAGATGTCGTTCGATCCGGTATTGTTTAACGTAACGTTGATGGTGACGAGCTCTTTGCCGCCTTGCAGCGGCTCGTGCGCAACGCTCGCCGACGTCTGTAAACTCGGCAGCTCGCCGGCCGGCTTTATCCGTTCTTGGTACACGAAGACGTAAAACGCCCACGCCGCCGCAGTAACGAGGGCGACGATCTCCACCAAATGACGCCAGTGCTCGACGCGCGATGGCTTCGTATGTACGCGATACTCGGGTATCTCGGTCGGAAGCATCTCGCAATACCTACGGCGAGAGGGAGCAAGTCACCCTCCCCCACGAGCACTCCTAGCACGAAAAAGCCCGGTCGAAAAATCGCCGAGCTTTTCGGTCTTAGTCATCTACCTCGAAGCGCCTGATCGATGATTCTGGAGTCGGCGGTACTGGAACAGCGTATCTTCGGCGGCTTCCAACCGGTATCGGGAATATGCTTCGATCTGTGTCAGTCAGCCGAATGCCGCCGCACTTTTCTATCGCGGAGATGGACGCCACGTTGTCGTCGCGACACGTAACAATGGCTTCAGTAAGCCCCTTGCGGCCGAGAATCTTTAGCCCCTCTCGTAGCAGGAACGTCGCGATGCCCCTGCCGCGATGTTGCGGATGAGTAGAGTAGCCGATGTTTCCGCCTAGTTGCTCGAGCCATTGGTTGAGTGGATGGCGTAATCCGAGATCGCCGACGACCTCGCCGTCGAGAACGGCCCAATAATCGGCTTCCGGAACCCAGGGTATCCATTCATCCGGAATCTCTTCGCCTCGCGCTCTTCGGCGCAACGCAGCAATCCATGCCGGCACGTCGCTATGAGCGAGCGCATGTCGCCCTGTCCACTCGTCCTCGCCGACTGCGAGAAACGCGTCCCGCATTCGCACGAAGGAATCCGCAAGTTCGAGACTCGGTTCGCGTAAAATCAGCGTCATGGCCGGATTCGCGCGTAAAGCGCCATGTCCATCAAGTTGCCGTCCTTGATGCAGGCGTTTCGCATCAGGCCCTCTTTCTCGAACCCTGCCTTCTCCAAGACCCTGAACGACCCTGGATTCCAAAGGATGGGCGTGGCGAATACGCGCCGTAATCCGAGGTCCTCGAACGCGTACCGGCAGATTCGTTGAAGGGCGGCTGTGGCGATGCCGCGTCCCCAATAAGTCTCACCCAACCAGTAGCCCACTTCGGCAGAGCAGCGTTCGATGTCGGTTCCGGGCACGAGCCCGATTCCACCGATCGCTTCGCCGTTGACATCGATGATGAAGCTCGTGCGGCACTCCTGGTGTTGGACCATTCCGATCCAGGCGTAGGCGTCATCCACCGAATACGGGTGCGGCATGAGATCGCGCAGATTCATCCAGACGTCTCGGTTATTTGCGTGCTTAGCAAATGAGGGTGCGTCTGCCGCACGCGGTCCGCGCAGAACGACGGAACCACCACACTCCAGAGTCGTCTCCTTCAGGTTAGCCGCCAAGTCGGACATCGGCATATTATAACAGATTCCATCGGTGGAGATGTGTGCTGGACTCAGTGTCGTCTGCGGTACTCCATGAAGACCTTGAACTCGCTCTCGCTGGAAACAGCGAATCCGAGCCTCTCATAGAGGTGCCTGGCTGGATTGATCTTGGCGGTACTTACCGTTAACGGCATGCGCTTAGCCCGTGCATCTTCTATCACTTGCCGAATCAGCGACGTTCCTATACCCCGCTTTTGGAACGCAGACAATAGATAAATGGAGTGCAGATGCAATGCCTCTTCCTCCTGGCGCACGCATATCCAACCTGCGTCTTGCCCGTCGACTACAACGATACTCGTGTCGGACTCGTGGTAGTGACTCAGGAATCGGTCTTTCTCGAAGTCGTCCCCGCGCCATCCGAAGAGTTTCTCGATAATCCAGCGCTGGGTTTCGAAGTAAACCGATTCGACGAAGGGGCGGTCTGCAGATGAAGCAGATCGGAGCGTCAGTTTCATCGACTAATTCTAGATCAACCCCGCATCTGAAAGTTCTTCTCGGCTTAGCAACTGATTTCGCATTTCCGGCGGCGGAATGTCATTGCCGGTCAACTCTACCGCTTGGACCTCGCCACCAGGGTTGAGAGTTCAGGAGATTGTCGACTTTACACTTTCCGCTGGATGATCGACCTACGCGGAATCTTTGGCTACAATGTCGGCCAGCAACTGGCGCTCTGACCAGCGAACGACTCTAAGAGGCCCCATCCGGTGCGGAAGCCGGTCAGACCGTTCCGCGCCGCGATCGTCGACGACGACTACCCGGCGATGTGGGTCGAGCACCGTCTCGTCACTCCTGGCTAGGAGTAACCGCCTCTCCAAGTCACTGTCGTCCGGCTCCCACTTGACGACCAAGACGTCGCCACCAAAATTGCGGAGCACGGCGATACCGCTGAGGTGGGAACCATCCTGTAGAAGCCAGGCATCGTCGCTCACGCGCCAATATGGAACGAGGGTCGTCAGGAACGCGAAGATCTCCTGGCCGAACGAAGCACTTCCGATCTCTACGAACGCGGCCGACTCCCGCGCTCTGAGACGCTCAAGGATGTGAGACAGTTCGAACTGACTCGCCCCGTACGATGATATTTTGCCGTTCTGATCGAGCATCGAAAGCTCAAAGCCCTCTTCGACATCCTCAAAGAACAGCAGTCCTCGGCCAAACTCCGCGACTACGTACACGCTTTCGACACCGCCAGACCTTTGAATCGGGACCGGATAGAATTCGACGCGATGCTCTTCAAAGAAAGCCCGCTGATCACCCGAACAGTCGGCAAGCTGTCTTTCCACGACTCTTGCGAGATCGTTTCGCTCAATTGGCTTCCACGCTTCCGATTTCGGCATTTGATAGCGTTACGTGGGGCCGGGCGACGGGAGGAGCGGAATGAATCCGCTGTCGCCCGTCGACGGATCGTGGTAAGGAAACCCAAGGCACTGTTGCGCCCGCTGGATACTTATATCCAGCCTCTTGCCGGTGCCTTGTGCCGGAATGACTACGGGTATTCTGCATTCTAGGGAATCGCCGTACGATAACTTCAGCAGATAACTCCCGGGAAGCTCATGTTCTGCGTAGTACGCGTCACCATCGATTTCTATTGGATATTCCAGTCCGTTGCCAATAAGAACTCCACGCACGAATCCTTTAAAGGGCAGCGTTCCGTAGAGAAACGCATGTGCGTCCTGCACGAGTCCCAGGCGCGTTACCTGGATGTCGACATTGCGATCGTGGCCGGCCAGGATCGTGATTTTGGTGCCACCCGAACAGTCGCTACGGGGTGTCGCGCCCCGTACGAGTGCGGCAACGCCGTAACGGCCAGGGATGCCGATGCTCGCACGTCCGACATAGAAGAACGGACCGATGCGCCTTAAACGTATCTCGGTCGCTAGGCGCCCGTCCTCATCGGTAAGCTCAGCTTTTTCGAGCACTAACGAGATTCCGCAGCGCGAAATCACGGTGAGGTTCACCGTTTGCGAAGTAATCTCGGCCGAAGCCAAGCCAACCGATATCGACAGTGCAAATGCGAGTCCCAAAATCCATTTCATGTTGAATTCAATTTCCTTGATGCACTACATATTTCGCGGCCGCCCGACCCTTGCTTTTTCCATTTGTGCCGCGCGTATGGCGTAGCAAAAACCCAGCGAATTCCGCCGGGCTTTTGATGTGATACGCCTGCCCTTCGACTTCGCGCCTACGGCGCTACGCTCAGGATGACAGTGCGGGGGCTAGAACGGGATTTCGTCTTCTAGGTCGTCGCCGAAGTTGTCGCCGCTGCTGCCACCGGCGTGTGCCGGTGCGGCGCTGCGGCCGCCGCCGTTGCCGCCGTTAAAGTCGCCGCCTTCGCCGCCGCTACCGGCGGGACGCGAGCCCAACATTTGCATGTTGTCGATCACGACTTCGGTGGCTTTACGTTTGTTGCCGTCCTTGTCGTCGTAGCTGCGAATGACGAGGCGTCCCTCGACCAGACAGTTCGAACCCTTCTTCAAATACGTGTTGCACGTTTCGCCGAGGCGATCCCACGCCACGACGTCGACGAACGTCGTCTCTTCTTTGTTACGCGGATTGTTCACGGCAAGCGTGAACTTCGTAACGCCCTTACCCGACTGCGTGTAACGAATCTCCGGGTCGCGCGTCAAGTTGCCGACCAGGATGACTCGGTTATAAGAACCTGCCATCGCTTACTCTCTTTCGCTGCTAAAAGTTTAGGGGCGTTCGGCCGGGATTGGCGGGGTGGCCAGCGCGACGGCTGCCATATGCGCGAGCATGCGTTTGTCCAGACGCACCACCAAGGCGCGCAGGACGTCTTCTTGCAGTTTGAGCTGGCGCTCGAGTTCCTTGGAGGCTTCCGCCGTGCTCTTGAACTGCATCACGACGTAGTTGCCTTCCCGGACGTCGTCGATCTCGTAAGCGAGGCGCTTGCGCCCCATCTTCTCGATGCTGACGATCTCGCCGCCTTGCCCTTTGAGCGTCTCGGCAACGGCGTTCGCCCGCGTCTCAACCTCGGCTTCTTCCAGGCCGGGACGCAGAATATAGGTCACCTCGTAGTCGGTCATCGTTTCCCCATCTATGGACGCCTGGCAAGCAGGCGGCCCGCCTTCACGCGACGGGCAGCGGGTGGTGTCCGGGGCCCAGGGGCCTCGGGAACCCCCGCATCCTATCACACGTTTCACGGCGGCAGCAAGGTTTCTCAGCATAGGGCAAGGAGGGTATCGATACCATACCAGGGTTTATGACCACTATAAGGAAGCCGCCGAGCCAAAGTGTCGATCGCTAGGTTTGCCGTCCACCGGCGAGTAGCCGTGTCGATGATTGCCCTGGCCATTGTGGTTTTGGGCATTTTCGCCTTGCCTCGGCTTCCGATCGCCCTCTTGCCCAACTTCACCCAGCCGGTCGTGACCGTCTCGGTGACCTATCCCAACGTCGGGCCCGAGCAGATGGAGACCCTGATCACGCGGCCGATCGAAAACGCCGTGAGCCGGGTCAACGGCATCCAGCAAATCAACTCCTCGAGCTCCGAGGGCAGCACTCAGGTCTCGGCTCAGTTCTATTTCGGAACGAACATCGACACCGCGGCCGTCGACGTGCAAGAACAGGTGTCGCGCATTTGGGGCACGCTGCCGAACGATCCGAATCTGCAGCAGCCCGTCATCACGAAGTTCGACTCGAACTCGCTGCCCGTCATTCGCGCCTTCATCACCGATCCGAACATGTCGCTGCGCGATCTCGGCGACTTGTGGACGAACACGCTCTCCGATCAGTTCTCGGCAATCGACGGCGTGGCCGCCGTTTCGATTTCGAACGACCAGCAGCGCGCGATCATGATCGAGCCCGACGTGAAGCTGCTCGCTGCCGACGGTATCACGCTGCAGCAAATCGTGTCGCGCATTCAGGAGGAGAACATCAACCTGCCGGCCGGCGTAGTGCAGGTCGGAAACAACGAATATTTGGTGCGCGCGAGCGCGCTTCTGCAATCGGCGCAAGAAACCGGCGAGCTCGTCATCACCACGAAAAACGGCGCGCCGATCCGGCTGAATCAAATTGCGCAGGTCACCGACTCGATTCTCGAACAGCGCACGTTCCAACGGCTCGACGGGACGCCGGCCGTCGGCATGATCATCAACGCGCAGCCCAACGCCAATATCGTGCAGACCGCCGTCGGCGTCTACAAGAAGGTCGGCGAGATCGAGCAGCGTTACCCGGGGATGAAGATCGGCATCGTCTTCGATCAGCAGGGGTTCATCAAGGAAGCGATCAGCGCGCTCGAACATACCGCGCTCTACGGCGCGGTCCTCGCCATCTTGGTCATCTTCTTGTTCCTGCACTCGTGGCGATCGACGCTCATCGTCGCGATCTCGCTGCCGGTCTCGGTGCTCGGCACGCTCTTTGCCGCCTACGTGTTCGGCTACTCACTCAACGTGATGACCCTGGGAGGTCTGGCACTGGCCGTCGGCTTGATCGTGGACGACGCCATCGTGGTCATCGAGAACATTTACCGGCATATGGCGCGCGGTCAAACGCCGCCCGAAGCCGCCGAGGCGGCAACCACCGAGATCTTCTCGGCGGTGCTCGCATCGTCGATCACGGTCATCACCGTCTTCGTGCCGCTCGTCCTCATCCCGGGATTGCAGGGACTGCTGTTCACACCGTTCGCCGTGATGGTCATGGTCGCCGTCGGCTTGTCGCTGGTCGTCGCGGTCACGCAAGTTCCGATGCTCTCCTCGATCCTGTTGCGTAATCGCAAAAACCAGGGGAACGGGGCGAGCAACGGCGCACATCGATCCGGTTACGCGCGCTTTTCCGCAGGCTTCGATCGTCGCTACGAGGGTTTTGCGCGCTGGTACGCCGGCGTGCTCGCGCGCTCCGTCGATCGGCCCGGCTTGGTGTTCGCAATCGCCGGCGCCGTTTTGATCGTGACGTTCGTCGCAATGCGCTTGGGCGCGGTGCAAACCGAACTCTTCCCGCCATCCAACTCCACGTTCGCACGCTTCAACCTGCAGATGCCCACCGGTACGGCCGTCAACATTACCAACGGCGTCGCGACCGACGTCGAGGATCGCATGCTGAAGGATCCGCGTGTCGAGAACGTCGGCGTGCAAGTCGGAGAGGCGGGTTATCAGGGCGGCACCGTCGTCACGAATCAAGCCAATCTTTCCGTCACCCTTAAACCGGGAACGGCGAGCGCGTCCGCGCAGCAGTTCGTCGTAGGATGGACGGCGGCGCTGACCGGTTCGCGTGTCGGCGGACGCGGCCGCGCGCAGTCGACGATTAGCCCAGAACAGATGGCACGATTCCGCGCCCGCTTCGGTGCCCCGATTCCGGGCCTGCGCGTCTTCGGCCGCACGATCGACATCATGCAGAACATCATCGCGCGCGGGCAAGACGCCCTGCAGATTCAAATTTTCGGCCCCGACATCAACACGCTCTATAACATTGCGCAGTTCACCGCCATCCCGAAGCTGCAGGCGGGCGTACCGGGCATCCAAGCGCCGCAACCCGGCATCACCAACTCGCAGCCGGAGATCGACGTGGGCGTTAATCGCGCGATGGCGGCGCAACTGGGCATCAGCACGCAAACGATTTCACAGGCCGTCGACATCGGCACTGCCGGTGAAACGGCCTCGTACATGCAGATCAACGGCACGCAGTATCCCATCGAAGTCCAGTTGCCGCCGGATCAGCGCCGCACTTTGCAGTCGATTCAAAGTTTGGCGATTCCGGTTTCGAACGTCCCAACCGGTCTGGTCGTCAACACCGGCAACGGGTCGACGTCGGGATTGGCGAGCGTCAACGGCTCGGTCCAACAGATTGGCGGCGCGAGCGGCGGGCCGACCTCCGCGCCGGGCACGATGCCGCTGGCCGAGCTCGCGAGCATTACGTTCGGCAACGGACCGTCCGAAATCACGCGCCAGAATAAGCAGCGCGAGATCGACATCGACGCGGGTCTCAACGTTCCCCTCGGTCAAGCGGTTTCAAGTGCGACGAGCGTGATGAACTCGATCGCGCTGCCGGCGGGCTACTATTGGTCCTTCGGTCCACAAGTGCTGCAGCAAGGCGAGACGTTTGCGAGCCTCGGTCTCATCGTCGGGCTGGCGATCTTACTCATCTACATGCTGCTCGCGTCGCAGTTCGAATCGGTTTTGCATCCGCTCGTGATCATGGTCGCGGTGCCGCTCGCGTCGGCGGGCATCGTGTTCGGCATCTACGGCCGTAACTTGATCTTCGGTCTCATCGCGGCGATCACGCGACAACCGTTTGCACCGATGGCGTTCGGCTTGACGGCATTCATCGGCGTCTTAATGCTCGTCGGTATCGTCGTGAAGAACGCGATTCTGGTCGTCGAGTTTACCAATCAGCTGCGCGAGCGCGGCATGGACGCGCGCGAAGCCGTCCTCCACGCCGCACCGCTGCGCCTGCGTCCGATCCTCATGACCACGATCGCCACGATCGGCGGCATGCTGCCGATCGCGATCGGCTTCGAGGCCGGCAGTCAGACGCAAGCGCCGCTGGGAACGGTCGTCATTGGCGGATTGATCGTCTCGACGACGCTCTCGCTCATCGTCGTGCCGACGCTGTACTTGTGGGCCGCGCGTCACGTCGAGCCGCGAATGGGCGGCTTCCATCGCGGCGTCGAGGCCAAGCCTACCGAAGCGATCGAGCTCGACGAAGCGGCGATCTCGGCGATCGACTAAGCCCGCACCGCCCGCGGCAAGCGCACGCGAAAACGCGAACCTTCCGGCGGCGTGCTCGTGACGTCAATCGAGCCGCGCGCGCGTTCGGCGGCGCGTTTGGCAATGGATAACCCCAGACCCGTTCCTTCGACGCCGCGGCGTCCCACGCGATAGAACCGATCGAAGACGTGCGCGGCATCGGCCGGCGTCATTCCCGGTCCTGTATCGGCGACGTCCACGATGACGGCGTCGCCCTCGCTGCTCACGTTGACGTCGACGGGACCATCGGTGTATTTGAGCGCGTTGTCGACGAGATTGTTGATGATGTACCCCAAGTCGGTCGGATCGATTGCGGCGAGCGTTTCGCCGCCGTTGCTGACGGTTATCGAGCGCTGCGGATTGGCATCGGCCAGCACGCCGGCGAGATCTTCGACGAGTACGCCGACGTCGATCGGTTCGTGCGGCTGTTCCTGCGGATCCTCCCACCGCTCGAGCAGAATGAGCTTGTCGATCAGCGAGCCCATAGCGCGGCTTTGCTGGTACATCGTCGCCAGAATGCGCTCGCGTTCGGCCTGCGACTCCGCACCACGCAGAATCGAGATGAACCCTTGGACCACGGTCAGCGGCGTCCGCAGCTGATGCCCCGCGTCGGCGATGAACTGGCGCATCGACGCGTCGGCACGGTCGCGCTCCGCGAACGCATGCTCCATTTGCGCGATGGCGCCGTTATAGGCGCGCGCCAGTTCCGAAAGTTCGTGACGCTCGTCGGCGGCAATCGGCTGCGGGGTCAAGTCGCCGGATGCAAACCGCTCGAGGGCGCTGGTGAGATCGCCGAGCGGACGCATCGCTTGGCCCGTCAGCGCGCGGGCGATGAGCCAGCCGCACACGATGGCCGCCGCGATTGCAGCCGCCAACGGAAGCAACGTCGAGCGCACCGTTGCAACCAGCGCCGCATCGTTACTGCGGATAATGAGGTAGAGCGATCCCACTCTATCGTGGATCTGGTCCAGACCGAACGCCGTCGCCAAACCAAGCACGAGCGGGGCGAGCGTGCCGGTCACCGGCGGATTCCCCGACAAGTCGCCGCGGCCGCGCACGAGCTCGACCGGCGCCGAATCGTTGCGGCGCTCGTAGAACACCGTCACGCGCGAATCGGCGTCGAGCACGATCACTTCCGTTTCGGCGCGCACGAGTCGCGAGGCAATCGCTCGGCCTGCCGCCGGCGCGTTCGCGGCGTGGTTTTCCGATAGCGCGGCGACAACGGCGCCGGTGGTGACGCGCAGCTCGTGCGAAAGCGAGCGAATGTACAATCCGAATGAAAAGAGCGCACCGAGCACGATGATCGCGATGAGAACCAGCGCGATCTCGACCGCCGCCAACGTCTGCATCCGACGCGCGAAACGGTTCATGCGGAATTCGCCTTGAGCGTGTAGCCGACGCCGCGCAGCGTTTGAATCAGCTTCACCCGCTCGCCGCTGTCGATTTTTGCACGCAGGTAAGAAACGTAGGTCTCGACCGTGTTGGGAATGACGTCACGATCGATGCCCCAAACCAAGTCGAGCAGCTCCGATCGGGTGAGCACCGTTTCCGGCCGCTCGGCAAACGCGCGCAGCAAATCGAACTCGCGCGGCGAGAGGTCGATATTTCGCCGGCCGCGCGAAACCGTGCGCCGCACGAGATCGAGCACGAGATCGGCGTATTCGAGCGTCTCCGTGCGCTCGAACTGCGGCCGCCGCAAGAGCGTACGTAGACGCGCGATCAGCTCGTCGAGATCGAATGGCTTGCCGACGTAGTCGTCGGCTCCGGCCGAAAAACCGGCGAGCTTTTCGGTAAGCTCCGTCCGCGCCGTCAGCATTACGACCGGCACGGTGGTCATGCGGCGGATTTCGGGCAGCAGCGCGATCCCGTCGATTTCGGGCAGCATGACGTCGAGCACCACGAGATCGGGGCTGAACTCGCGAAGGATCAGCAGGGCGCCCTGCCCGTCCGGCACGGAGCGCACGGCGAAGCCCGCCCGCGCCAGCCCGTACTCGAGCAAGTGGCGCAGCCCCGCGTCGTCGTCCACTACCAGGACTCGCGGGCCCTCGGCCGGCGAGCGGTCAGTATCGGTCACAAGCCTCTCAGACTGGCTCCAGGACTCGGCGCCGGTCCCTCGTCTACAATAGCCCTATTCCATGGGAGAAAGATCAGCAAGACTCGTCGCTCGCCTGCTTTGCGCGGCCACGACCATCCTTTTCATATCGGCCTGCTCGAAGCCCAAGCCGGTCGCCGCTCCGCCTTTCGTCGAAACGACGGTCGCGTCATTCGGGGCGATCAGCCCGTCGGAATCGCTGGCCGGCATCGTTGCACCCTATGAAAACGTCGCGGTGCAAAGCAGCCTGAGCGAGCCGGCCGACAGCGTCGCCGTTCAAGAGGGCGACGTCGTGCATAAAGGCCAGGTGCTCGCCCAGCTCGACACCGCAGATTTGCAAGCCCAGCTCGACTCCGACATGGCCACCGCGCAAAGTAACGGCGCGAACACCTCGCACGCCGTTTACCAAGGATCGTTGTCGATCGCGCAAGGCCAGGACCAACTCCATCAAGCCGAAGCGACGCTGCTCAACGACAACACGAACCTTCAACGCGATCTCAACCTCCTCAAACAAGGCTATATTTCGCAGCAATCCGTCGACGCGCAGCAAGCGGTCGTGCGTAACGACGAAGCCGGCGTGGCGTCGGCGCGATCGACCGTCGCGGCAAACGGCAGCCTGTCGGGACAAGGATTGCAATCGTCGTCGATCCAGCAGTCGAAGGCGCAGGAACAGGTCGCAATCGCGCAGGCCGACCAGGTGCGCGTGCAGATCGCAAAAGCAACTATTACGTCACCGATCGACGGCGTCATCGTCAACCGCAACCTCAATCCGGGCGAGTATCCCGGAAATCGCCAGCTCTTTACGATTCAGCAAATGAACCCCGTCTACGGCGTGCTTCGCGCGTCGTCGTCGCAAGTCACCGGCATTGCCGTCGGCGCACCCGCGGTCGTCTCGGTGGCCGGCGCGCAGGACGTGCGCGTCCCCGGCAAAGTCGCCGGCGTGCTCAACCAGATCGTGCCCGGCTCGACCGATTTCATCGTCAAGGTGCTGCTTCCCAACACCAATTCGCGCCTGCGCTCCGGCATGGCGGTGTCCGGAATCGTCGCCAAGCCGAGTTTGCACGGCGTCCGCATCCCGGTGACGGCGTTCATCGACGACAATCACGATTCGCTGCTGACGGTCGACGGGCAAGGGATCGTGAAAACGGCGACCGTGCGCGAGGTCGGCAACGACGGCACGACGTCGGTGATTACGGGCGTGACGCCGGGAACGCGCGTCGTGAGTAACGGCCAAAGCAGCGTCGGCGATGGAGAGCGGGTCTCGTACCAGCCGTGAGTCTCACCCGTCTCTTTATCAAGCGGCCAACGCTCGTTTTCGTTCTGGTCGCTTTAATGCTGTTCGCCGGCATTCTCTCGACGGTGACGATCGTTAAAGAACTTTATCCCGACGTCACCCAGCCGACGATTTCGATCAACGCGCAGTACAACGGCGCTTCGGTCACCGAAATGCGCGATAACATCGTTCAGCCGATCGAGCAGGCCTTGGCCGGAACGCCGGACCTGCAAACCACGAGCGCCGTCGTGCAGCAGGGGCAGGCGTCCATTACCGCTACGTTCCTCATTGCGTCCGATCAAGCGACCGATTTGGCGCAAACGCAAAAAGCGGTGCAGAGCGCAGAACGGCAGCTTCCCAGCAACATGCAGCCTCCGACGATCGGCATTCGCGATCCCGCCGAATCGGTCGTCGTCACGTTCGCAATCTACTCCAACAAGCTGTCGCTATCGCAGCTCTCCCTCTACGCTCAGAACGTCATCGCGCCGGACGTCGAGCAAGTTCCGGGAATCTCATACGCCAACGTCGGCGGCATCGTTACGCCCGCGTACGAGATCGAAGTCGATCCGACCAAGCTCGCCGCCGCCGGGCTGACGATCAACGACGTCATCAATACCGTCTCGAACGACAACCAGCGCGTTCCGGGCGGCTTTGCCTACGAATCGAATCGTCAAACGACCATCGACGTGCGCGGCGACATTCAAGACATCAAGAACGTCGAGAACTTGCCGATCATTCCGGCCGGCTCGACCGGCGGCTCGACGGCGCAAACGGCCGGGCAGGTCAACAACTACGCGGCCGGCATCACGAGCCTCCCAGGGACCGTCGACCCGTGGACGGCCAGCACGCAGGTCGTGCGCATCGGCGACGTCGCCAAGGTGACGGATAGCTACGAGCCGCGCCAGCAGTTCGCGCAGATCAGCGGCCGCCCCGGACTGTTCCTCTCGGTGCAAAAGGCCGCCAACGCCAGCGAGGTCGATTCGTCCAACGCGGTACTGCGCGCGCTTCCGCAGATCCAAAAACAGTTTCCCGGCATCGATTTCAAGATCATCAACGTGCAGTCGCGCTTCACGCAGCAACAGATCAATATCGTGGTGCGAACCCTACTCGAGGCGATTCTCGTCGTCGCGCTGGCAATGGTCTTCTTCCTGCGGTCCTGGCGCAACGCCCTGGTGGTCTGCGTCTCGATTCCGACGTCTCTGGCCATCGCCGTGACGGCGATGAAGATGCTCAACCTCACGATCGACACGATTTCCCTCCTGGGCATGTCGCTGGTCATCGGTATTTTGGTCGACGACTCCACGGTCGTGCTGGAGAACATCGAGCGGCACTTCCGGGAACTCCATCAGAGTCCCGAAGACGCCGCAGTTGAAGGCCGGCAAGAGATCGGCGCGGCCGCGGTGGTCATTACGCTCGTCGACGTGGTCGTCTTCTTCCCAATCGCCTTCATTCAAGGACAGGTCGGTCGCAATTTAGCCGAGTTCGCGATCGTCGTCGTTATCTCGACGCTCACGTCACTGTTCGTCTCATTTACCGTAACGCCGACTCTGGCCGGCCTGTGGGCGCTGCGTTCGCACTGGAATCCGCCCAAAATGGTCGAGACGTTCGGAAAGAAATTCGATGACCTACGCGATTGGTACGCGCACCGCGCGCTGCCGTGGTCGCTCGAGCACGGCAAGTTCGTCGCAATCTTTTGCGGCGCTACGTTCATCCTCGCGCTGGCGATGATTCCGCTAGGCGTCGTCGGCGAGGAGTTCGTACCCGCGTCCGACCGCGGCGAAATCTACATCCAGCTTACGTATCCCATCGGTTCGCCCATCGCTACGGTGCGCGATCAAACGTTCAAATTCGAAAAGGAAGCGATCGACGTCGATCAGGGCGACATCGAGCACGAAACGACGGTCGCGGGCGCCTACTCGGCATCCTTCGGCGGGTTCGTCACGCAGAGCAACGTCAGCCAAATCCACATCTTCCTCAAAGACAACCGCAAGCACTCGACGAGTTATTGGGTCGCCAAGTACCAACAGTACGTCAAGCAGTATCTCCCGAACGTCACGGCGGCGGTCGTGCCGGCGACGGGCACCGGCGGCGGAAACGCGCAGCCGATCGACTTTTTGGTGTCGGATTTGAGCGGTAAGGACCCGACCGCCGATGCAACCAAGGTCTTGAACCTTCTGCAGCACACGCCGGGAGCAACCAGCGTCAATAGCAGCGGCACCCAGCTCGCGCCCGAGATTTCGATCGAGTTCGATCGCGAAAAGGCGCAGGCGCTCGGCATCGATATCGGTCAGGCCGCGACTGCGGCCGGCGCCGCGTTCGGCGGCGACGTCGCAACGCAGTTCGAAACGACTGCCGGCTTGGAACAAGTGCAGGTCATCTATCCGCAAGAGGATCAGACGAATCTGACCACGTTGCAGAATCTGCCGTTACGCGCTTCCGACGGATCGATCGTTCATTTGAGCGACATCGCTACGTTCGTCTCGACGCCGACGCCGCCGCTGGTCACGCGGACCGATCGTCGAACGGTCATTCACGTCGACGCCAACGTCGCCGGCAGCTCTTCCCTCTCGAACGTCCAAAGCGCGTTTTTCAAGCGCCTACCCTCGCTGCATCTTGCGCCTTCGGTCGTCGTTCGCCCGGCGCCGCTCGGACAACAGGACTTCATGGCGCAGACGTTAGTGGGCATCGGTGCCTCGATGATCCTCTCGATCGCGCTGGTGTTCTTGCTGATGGTGGCGCTCTATAACAGCTACACCTCGCCGTTCATCATCATCTTTTCGGTTCCGGTCGCCGCGATCGGCGCCGTCAGCGCGCTGGTGATGACGCACAAGACGCTCAACCTCTTCTCGCTCATCGGAACGATTCTGCTGATCGGAATTGCCACCAAGAACGGCATTTTGCTGGTCGACTACGCCAATACGCTGCGCGAGCGTGGGAGAGCGAAGCTCGCGGCGATCAAGGAAAGCGCCTTTACCCGATTTCGGCCGATCATCATGACGAGCGTTTCGATCATCGCCGGCAATCTAGCGCTCGCGCTCGCCTTCGACCCCGGCTCGGAGTCACGTTCCAGCCTCGGCATCGTTATTATCGGCGGAGTGGTCAGTTCGCTGATCCTGACCCTCGCATTGATTCCGAACATGTATATGTGGCTCGCTCCCAGCGACGAAGCGTTTTCTCGCAACGGTCACTCACCCAAGGTTCGCGTCGAGCAAGAGAGCCTTCCGCTCGAACCGGTGACGTGATGGAAGCCGCCTATTGGGCTTTCGGCTTCATTCTTGCCGGTGGGATCGCCGTCGGTATCGGCAAACCCCTCGTCGCCGAGTGCGGACAGAAAGTCATTCCGCCGGTGGCAATTGCCGGAGCGCTACTCGGCGCGGCATTGGGCTGGGCGATCAACACGTACATCGCCTACGTTCACGCATCGGCGACGCTGCGCCCGTAACCGCCTAAGTCGACGCTGCTACTTGACGAGCAGGCCCGGGACGGCGAAGAATACGATCGTCATGCAGGCACCTATGACGATGACGACCGTGCGGGCGACCGCCTGAGGGAGGCGACGAAAAAAACGCGCTCCCAAGTAGCCGCCTGCTAGTGCGATCGCCGCCATCGGGATCGCGAAGCGCCAGTCGACGATACGGGCAACGATGAACGGTATCAGTGCGACGCCGTTGATCGCTACCGAGAGCACGTTCTTGATGGCGTTTTGAGCGTTGAAGTTCGGCAGCCCCGAGAACGAGAGCACCGCAAGCATTACGATGCCCATTCCGGCGCCGAAATAGCCGCCGTAAATTGCAACAAAAAACTGCACGACAATCTGCCACGGCGCGTGACTCGGTGTTCGCGCGGACGATCCCCGCTTCAACAATGGGCTGGATGCAAAGATCAGCGTCGCAAAGAGCAGCAGCCATGGAATGAGCCGCTCGAACAGCTTAGCCGGCGTCATCAATAGGAGAATTGCGCCGATCAAGGCGCCGACGACGCTCACGGCGACGGCCGCGACGAAGATCGAGCGATGCGCCTTAACCTCCTCTCGATAGCCGTGCGCGCTGCCGATCTGTCCGACCCACATCGCCGCGTTGTTGGTCGCATTGGCCGAGATCGGCGCAACGCCGGCGAACACGAGCGACGGAAACGAAAGGAAGCTCCCGCCTCCCGCGACGCTATTCATCGCCCCGGCAACAAACGCGGCACCGAGGGGGACGAATGCGTGGGGCGACACTAAGGCGCGACGCGCTCGCGTTTGGTGACGCGGTAGACGCGCCGCACGTTCTTGAGCGAGCCGAGCTTCGTCAGAAGTTTGTGCAGATGGTCGAGGTCGCGTATCTGCACCGTAAGGCTCGTCACCGCCATTCCGTCACGCCGAACGCGCGCGTTGACCGAGCTGACCTGGGTCTTGAGCTCCGCGAAGACGCCCATGATATCTTGCAGCAGCGCCGGCCGGTCTTCGGCTTCGACCTCGACGTCGACGGCGTGGGTGAGATCGGCGTCGACCAACCACTGCGCCTGCAGAATGCGCTCGGGCGTTGCGTTCATGTAAGCGACGTTGGGACAATCGGCACGATGCACGCTGACCCCGCGACCGATCGTCACGTATCCGATTATCGGGTCGCCCGGCACCGGCGAGCAGCACTTCGACAGCCGCACGAGCACATCGTCGACCCCGGCGATGCGCACACCCGACGACTTGCGCGCGTTGCGCCGCACCGGCGTTTTGCGGATCTTGGTGAGATCCACGACGTTGTCGATTTTGACTTCCTCGCGAATGCGGTTGGCAACCGCTTGCGCGGACTGATCGCCGAAGCCGATCGCCGCGAATAGATCCGTCGGCGTCAGAACGTTGAGCCGCTTGGCGATCCGCTCGATGAGCTCACCCCGAGCGATGTCGACGCGCAACCCTTGGCGCACGAGCTCTTGCTCGAGCGCCTCCTGACCGGCCAACACGTTCTCCTCGCGCCGCTCCTTACGGAACCACTGCTTGATCTTGTGTTTTGCGCTCGACGTCTTGACGACCGAAAGCCAATCCAGCGACGGCCGAGCACTCGACTTATTAACGAGAATCTCGCAAATGTCGCCGTTATTGAGCTGATAATCGAGCGGAACGATGCGCCCGTTCACCTTCGCGCCGACGCAGTGATTTCCGACGTCGGTATGCACGGAGTAAGCAAAATCGAGCGGCGTGCCGCCGGCCGGCATCGAGAAGACGTCGCCGCGCGGAGAAAAAACGAAAACCTGAGTATCGAACAAATCGATCTTTAGGTTCTCCATGAACACGCGCGAGTCGCGCATATCTTTTTGCCACTCGAGCAACGCGCGCAGCCACGACAGCTTGTTCTCGAACTGGTCGGCCTTGCCGCCTTCCTTATAGCGCCAGTGCGCCGCGATGCCGTACTCGCTCGTACGATGCATCTCCCAGGTTCGAATTTGGATTTCGAGCGGTTCGCCCGTCGGCCCGACGACCGTCGTGTGCAGCGACTGGTACATGTTGGGCTTGGGCATCGCGATGTAGTCTTTGAATCGACCCGGAAGCGGGGTCCACATCGCGTGCACGGCGCCGAGGGCGGCGTAGCAGTCTTTGACGGTGTCGACGATGATGCGGATCGCCGTCAGATCGTAAATCGTCGAGAAGTCGCGGCCCTTCTTGATCTTCGAGTATATCGAATAGAAGTGCTTGGGTCTGCCGTGGATCTCGGCGTTGATGTTGAGATCCTTGAAGTCGCGGCGCAGCCGCGCGATGGCTTCTTCGACGTCGGCTTCGCGTTCGTGGCGCGTCTTGGCGACGCGCTCGACGATTTCGCGATACGGCTCGGGATCGAGATACCGAAGGCAGATGTCCTCGATCTCCCATTTGATTTTCCAGATCCCCAGGCGGTGCGCGATCGGTGCGTAGATGTCGAGCGTCTCGCGCGCGATGGCCTGCTGTTTGGAGGCCGGAAGGCTCTGCAGGGTCCGCATATTGTGCAGGCGGTCGGCGAGCTTGATGATGATGACGCGAATGTCCTTGGCCATCGCCATGAACATCTTGCGCAGGTTTTCGACCTGCGCGTCTTCCTTCGACTGATAAGGGATCCGCGTCAACTTCGTAACGCCTTCGACGAGGTGCGCGATCTCGTCGCCGAACTCGCCGGTGACTTGCTCGCTCGTGATCGACGTGTCCTCGACAACGTCGTGCAGCAGCGCGGCCGCGATCGTGTGCCGGTCCATCTCGAGTTCGGCGAGAATCCCGGCAACGGCAAGCGGGTGTTCGATGTAAGACTCACCCGAGGCGCGCCGCTGGCCTTCGTGAGCAGCGTCGGCAACCTCGTACACGCGCACGAGCCACCCGCCGTCGACCGACGGGTCGTAGAGTTGAACGCGGGTGATGAGCTCCTGGATAGTCATGGCGGGTATCCCGCTATTATATCGCAGGGGCCAAAACCGTCAAAAACCGCTTAAATTCGCGCTTACCACGAGAACGCCGGCGGCAGCGCCAGCATCCCGTTCTGGGTCTGGACAGGGCACGGCGGTCCGCCCTTGACCTGATAACGCTGGTAGATCGCCGGCACGGAGATCGCTGCCGTGCAAAGATCACCGTAGTCGATCAGCGCCGCGCGCTCTTTGCGCTTTGGATCCGGCATCATCTTCCGGTCAGGCTCCGGTCGCGAAATTATCGGAAATCCGCCTTGCGTCGGGAAGCCGGCCTGAATCGGGAATCCGGTGTGAATCGGGAACCCGGTCTGAATCGGGGAGCCGCTCATCACCGGTCCACCGCCTCCCCCATCGCCGCCGTGCGCGAAGGCCGGGGCTGCGGTCGCGAGCAGTGCGCAGAGTACCACAGCTA
Organism: Candidatus Baltobacteraceae bacterium; assembly: GCA_036488875.1. Lineage (NCBI taxonomy): Bacteria > Bacillati > Vulcanimicrobiota > Vulcanimicrobiia > Vulcanimicrobiales > Vulcanimicrobiaceae > Vulcanimicrobiaceae bacterium. Next base: position 29,393 of record DASXGW010000011.1, read on the forward strand.
ACGTCTTCATGCGAGAATTGTAGACCGTTTCAGGACGGCCGTCCTGGGATGAAGCTGAGATTAGACGTTACGGCGAGGCGTCAGGCGACGGCTGCCCAGTCGCCGGAACTTCGATCGTCTCGGTGGTCAGCTTGTTCTTGAAGTATATCGTCGCGATCTTGCCCTGCGCGTCGACGATGGTGAGCAGATAGACGTTCCCCTCGCGGCACATCATTTGATAGATATAGCCGTGCGCGTCGGACGGAATGTCGTTGGTGTAGAACGGCCCGATGTAGACGGTGTCGGTAAGCGGCCCGAGCACGGCGAGCTTTTGCGACAGGTCGGTGACCATGGCGTCGGTCAGTTTCACGCGCAGGCCTGGACTGTAGAGCGACTTGTTGATGCTCCCCGACTGCATTGCGACAAACTGTTGCCGCACGAGCTTCGTGATTGCCGGGTCGGCAACCGGGGTGGGCGTCGGCGACGGGGTCGGCGTGGGATGCGGCCGTGCGTGCGCGACGCCGCAGACGACAACGGCAAGCAGCACCGCCAGCGCGGCGCTTGCACTAATACGTAACGAACGTGACGACATCAGACCCCTGTAACGCTTTACGGCCGTGAAGGCCGTCGAGCTCGACGAGAAAGGCAAATGCGGCGACGGTAGCGCCGAGGCGTTCCAGCAGACGGCGCGTCGCGGCCGCCGTTCCGCCGGTGGCTAGCAGATCGTCGACCACCAGCACGCGGTCTCCCTGAGAGAGCGCGTCGGCGTGAATTTCGAGCGAGTTCGTACCATACTCCAGCGCGTATTCCTCGGTCAGCTTCTCGTGCGGAAGCTTTCCGGGTTTGCGTACCGGAATGAATCCCGCGCCGATCGCATAGGCGATGGGGGCGCCGAGGACGTAGCCGCGGGCCTCGATTCCGACGACGTAATCGATTCCTTGCCCGATGAAACGCTCGACGAAGAGGTCGATTGCCCGCCTGAAGCCTTGCTTATCTTTCAACAACGGGGTAATGTCACGGAAAAGGATCCCGGGAATCGGAAAATCCGGGATCGCTCGAATGAGGGCTTCGATCTCCATCGGGAAACGGGGATTCGAGGAACGCCCTAGGGCGCCTCTACGTTAACCTGACGGGGTTCGAGCCTCGGGAAAGGATCGAACACCAATGAAACAGCGAGCCCTCGCGACCGTCCTGGTGGCGGCGCTGGCTGCGGGTGCATCGGCACCCGCGCTCGCCGACGGTGCAGCGAGCACCCGCAACATCATACTGTTCTCAGCAGCAGCGGTGCCGCTAGCCATAAACTACTCGAGAAAGGTTCGTCAGAAACGGCAGGAGCACAAAGAAGTCAGCCGCCGTCAAGACGCGTACCGCGACTGGTTCTATCACAAGTACAATTACTATCCGACCTACGACCAGTTCAAGCAGTGGTACGTCCAAACGTACAATACCAATCCTAACTAATAGCCTCCAATCACGGCGCGCCGGGTCATCCAAACGCGGATGGCTCGGCGTTCTTTTCGGTAACGGCGACGCTCGACGGATGGCCGTGGCCTTTGCAATTGCCATCGCGATCCACGAAATCATCGCCGGATTGATTCCGCGCACGAACTCGCCGCCGGAGCGCGAGGTCGTCAGCCGCTTCGAAATCGTGCACATCACGGTGCGATCGATTCCGACGCCGACGCCGCCTCCGCCGCCGAAACCGCCGCGCGTCATTAGCCACGCGCGCATTATCGCTCCAGTCGAACCGCGTATCGTTGCCCAAACGACGACCGGTGCTTCCGCACGCCGAGAAACGGTGCACCGCCAAGGCGCGGCCCGCCCGAAGCCGCCAAAGTTCTCCAACACCAAGCCCATCTGGGACATACCGGTCGGCGCGCAAGGCGCCGGCGCCGGTAAGGCCAGCGGTGCCGGAAGCGTTGGAAACGGGGGCAACGGTACGGGTGCCGGAAATGCCGGGAGCGGGAACGGCGCGGCGGCCGGAAACGAGCCGTGCGGCTACGTGGAGTTCGTGGATCCGCACGGAGCGAAGTTCGACCCCCAAACGCGCGGCTATTGGGTGGACGTGCAAATGTCCGTGCACTTCCCCGACGGGCACGTCGAGACGGTGCTGCTCGACTACCCCTGGTACTACGAAAGCGCACCGCAGAACCCGTTCCAGAACCAAAGCGCGCCGATGCTCTTCCAGTGGCCTCCGGCCGACAAACGCGACGGCGAACCGCCGCTCGTGCAGTACGTCATGCAGCACAGCGCGCAGCCCGGAATTACGCTGCTCAAAGACTGCCCCCAACCGTCGTCGAACCCCTAACGGGTGAGGCGCACGCTCGCTTCGGTCCCCGGCGCAGCATCATCGAGCCCGTTAGAACGCGCTCATTTGGTGCGGGCGTTCGCCGAGGTGCTCTCGACCGACGCTCCGGTCTCCGACTTATGGGACCAGTGCTGCACGATTCTCGCCGAACTCGTCGACACCGAGTCGGTGTCGATCGTGACGCGCGAGTCCGGTGCGCAGGCGCCGCCGGGAGTGCTCGTCGTGCCGATTTGTTTCGGCAGAACGCTGCTCGGCGCGATCTGGTTAACGGGAGCAAAGTGCGGCGCCGAGCAGATGACGCTGCTGGAATCGTGTGCGCTTTATGCCGGATCGAGACTCTACCACGAGCGCACGACGGCGACGAGCGAGCGATTCGCGCAGCTTGCGTTTTCCGACGGCTTGACCGGGGTCGCCAATCGCCGGCGGTTCGATGAGGCGCTCGGATCGGAATGGTCGCGCGCGGCCCGCGATAGCGCGCCGCTCGCGCTGATCATGATGGATCTCGACTTCTTCAAGGGCTTCAACGATAACTACGGTCACCAGGCCGGCGATTTGTGCTTGCAGCGCGTCGCGCACGCGCTGCACGACTGTGTCGCGCGTCCCGCCGATCTCGTCGCGCGCTACGGCGGCGAAGAGTTCGTCGCATTGCTTCCGGGAACCGATCTGGCCGGCGCAACCCAAATCGCCGAACAGATGCGCGCGGCCGTCGAATCGCTGAGCATCGTTCACGCCGGATCGTCGCTGCAGCACCTATCGATGAGCTTAGGTGTCGCATGCGACACGCCGGCCTCGGGGCAGGATGCCGGTTCGCTACTCAACGCTGCCGATGACGCACTGTACCGTGCGAAACTCGGCGGCCGCAATCGCGTCTACGCACGCGATTATCAAAGCGCCGCCGAGCCGGCGCGCCCGCGCCGCATCGCCGCGCTCAACAACTTGCCGCTGCAGCTCACGCGCACGATCGGTCGCAAGACCGAGATCGCTCAAGTCGCCGGCCTGCTCGGCAAACACCGCCTCGTCTCGATCGTGGGTACCGGCGGTACGGGCAAGACGCGCACGGTCATCGAGGTGGCTTCCGAGGGAACGAACCGTTTCGCCGACGGAGCGTGGTTCGTCGATCTTTCGCCCGTCACCGACCCATCGCTCATCGCGTCGCGCATCGCCGCCGCGTTCGCCGGCGAAGTTTCTCTCGATGAGAGCGCGACCGACGCGCTGGCCATCATTCTCGAATCGAAAGACATGCTGCTGGTGCTCGATAACTGCGAGCACTTGATCGGCGACGTCGCCAATCTTTCGATCGCGCTGCTGCGCCATTGTCAGAAGCTGACGATTCTCGCGACCAGCCGCGAGCCGCTGGGAATCGCCGGCGAGGCCGTCTACCGCCTTCCGTTGCTCTCGATGCCGGCGGCGGGTACGGAAGTGACCGCGGCTGCGGCGATCGAGTACGACGCCGTCGCGCTGTTCACCGAACGCGCGATGGAAGTAAAGCGCGACTTCGTGCTCGACGACTCTAACGTTGCGCTCGTCGTCGAAGTTTGCCGTGCCGTCGACGGGATCGCGTTGGCCATCGAGTTGGCGGCCTCGCGCGTCGGGGTGATCGGGCTTGCCCAAGTCGCGCAGCGCCTGCGCGAGTTTCGTCTGCTGACCGGCGGCGACCGTACCGCCGTTCCGCGGCAGCGGACGATGCACGCCATGATCGGCTGGAGCTACGATCTGTTGACGGAGGCCGAGCAAACGCTGTTGCGGCGCCTCGCCGTTTTCGCCGGCAGCTTCACCTTCGATGCCGTCACCGAGATCTGCTCGGGAACGCACGTGGAAGCCGAGGACGTCTTCGACCTGCTGACCGGTCTCATTCGCAAGTCGCTGTCAACCGGTGATCCCGATCACGACGATCGCTACCGCTTACTCGATTCGATTCACGCGTTTGCCAGCGAGAAATTGCACGAGGCGGGTGAGGTCGAGTGGCTCGAGCGTCGCCACGCGGACTACTACGAGGCAATGACGCGTCAGGCCGACGCGATGTACCGGCGCACGCCTTCTCGCGAGTGGCTTGACGCGCTCGAGCCGGACGTCGACAACTTTCGCGTGGCTCTCGATTGGTCGCTCGATCGGCGCGGCGACGTCGTCCTGGGCGCCGCCCTCGCGGCAGCCACGTCGAATTTCTTTAACGACTACATGCCCAGCGAAGCGACGCGCTGGATGGTGCGCGCACTCGAACTGCTGCCCAAAGGAAGGGCGCCTCGCGTCGAGGGCCGCTTGAATCTCTTGATGACGACTTCGGGTCGCGACCTTCCGGCCGCACGGATGCGCGCGGCGGGCGAGCGCGCCATCGAGATCTTCCGCGCGAATCTCGATCGTCAGCAGTTGGCCGAAGCGCTGCGCGGCACGGCGCAGATAATCGGGTGGTATTTCCGCGACGATCGCGCGCTCGCCGACGAGCTGGCGTGCGAATCGATCGAGATCGCACGCGATTTGGGCGATCCGATCCAGCTCGCGTTGTCGCTGCGTACCCGCGGCTTGACGATCGACATTTCGGACTTCCCGGCCAAGCGCGCCGTCCTGGAAGAGAGCCTTGCACTGATGCGCGCGCACGGCAACGACCGGCAGATCGCCAGCATGCTGACGTGGATCAGCGACCTCGAGTGTTCGGCCGGCGAAGATCGTCGCGCGCTCGAGTACGGGCGCGAGGCCGAAGCGTTCGCCAGGCGTTCCGGGTCGAACGAGATCTATGCGACGGCAGTCGTCAACCTGGCCAACTACGCCTGCGCATTGAGCGAATGGGAGCTCGCGCGGCAAGCGATACGCGATGCGATCGCCGTGTCGCGCAAGACGCGTTTCCATCCGACTTTGACGTTCGCGCTTCAGGCCTACGCGTTCGTCGCAACGGAGTTCGGCGATCCGGAACGCGGCGCGATGCTGCTCGGCTTTTGCAACGGGCGCTTCGGCACGCTCCATCCCGGGCGCCAAGCCGATCAAAGTGAGGAAGTGCTGTACCGCCGGCTGCTCGCGACGCTAAACGAAGAGCTCGACGAAACCGCGCTGGCGCGGGCGACGGCCGCCGGCGCGACGATGAAAGAAGACGAAGCGATCGCTCTGACTTCAGCGTAGCGCGGCGAAGACGCGCTCTCGCAAATCGCCTTCTTTCCACTGCGCCACGAACGCCTCGAGAATCCGGGCGGTAAAGCCCCAGATACGATAGCCCTGGTAATCCAGCACGAGACTCTGCACGCGCAGGCCGCGATGCTCGACGTGGCCTTCGCGCAGACCCTCGCCGACGATCGTCTCGAGCGGAACCGTAAAGACGCCCGCCGTCTCGCTGGAATCGATCCTCAGCTCGCCGGGTTCGATCACCGCCACGAACGGTGTGACGTCGAAGTTATTGACCGTGCGCTGGCTGAACATCGGCAACCGTTGGACGATCGTCACGCGCGCCGGTTCGATGCCGACTTCCTCGTGCAGCTCGCGCAGCGCGGTCGCCTGAAGATCCGCATCTTCGGGATGAACGCTGCCGCCCGGCAAACCGATCTGTCCCGGATGATCGCGCAGGTGCGCCGCCCGCTCGACGAAGACCACGCCGTGCGGCGCGTTGCGAAAGATGCCGATGACTACCGCGGCTTGGCGGCGAAGCGACTGCACCGTGAGTGAACTAGCGCAAAAGACGTGCGTTCCCTGTCGCGGCGGCGTACCGCCGCTGGAGCCGGCCCAAAGCGCGCCGCTGCTCGCGCAGCTCGATTCGAGCTGGCGCATCGTCTCTCGCGAGGATCCTAAGCGCGGATCGATCTCGCTGCTCGAGAGAACGTACCGCTTCGACGATTTCGCAGGCGCCTTGCGCGCCGCGGTGCGCGTTGGGGAGATCGCCGAGGAGCAGCAGCATCATCCCAACCTTGCCGTCGCGTGGGGAACGTTGGGCATCGAAATCTGGACGCACAAGATCGGCGGTTTGACCGAGAGCGACTTCATCTTCGCCGCCAAGTGCGACGCAGCGCTGCCGGCTTAGGAAACGAACGCCAGCGCCGATACTTCCGCGTCGTCGAGTCGCCGGCCGGTCGCGCGTTCGCGCTCCATCTCTTCTTCGCTTAGGCGTTGCGCGAGCAACGCCAGCAAACGCTCGTACACGATTTTTTCCGTCAGCTCGCGCTTCATGTTATAGCGGTCGTAGAAGGCGTCGACGTAGCCGAGAAGGCGCGCCGCCGTCGCGATCTCGCCGCGCGCCGCCAGCACAAGCGCGGCGCTTTGCACCGGGAGCGCGACGTAGTTCTGGGTGTCGTGCGCTCGGCCGATGGTCGCGGCTTCCCGCGCGACGGAAATCGCCTCGTCACCTTCGCCGTTAACACTCAAGTACGCGGCCAAGTTGGTCAAGGCGTGGCCGAGCTGCAGCGGCGAGCGCCGCCGGCGCAGCACACCGATGACTTCGCGCGCGCGCTCGACCGCGGACGGAACGTTTCCGCTGCGAAACTCACGCTCGGCGACGTTGATCTCGACGTGTGCGGTCAAGCGCGGCCAGCCGACCGACTGCGCGAGCTCGAGCGCTTCGAGCAAGAGTTTCCGCCCCTCGGCCGAGTCCTTTTGCGCCAGCGCGGACGCGTAGTCGCGCAGCGCGCGGGCGATCGCAAACGGCTTCTCGTACTTGCGAATAACATCGAGCGCGTCGTGGAGGTCCCACAAGCTTTTTTCCGGCTCGATCGCGAGCAAATATCGCGCGCGGCCCGAAAGGCGCCGGGCTTCGGCGAGGGCGCGTTCGTCCTTGCTCGCTTCGGCGAGCTTTCGCGCCCGCTCGGCGGTTTCGAAACTGCGATGATAGATCCGCGCGGACAGCGCGAGCCGGGCTACCGCAAGCAGGAGCCGCAGCGATTCGAGTTTGTCAGGAAAGGCGAGCCCCGCCAGAATGACCTCGGAACGGCGTAGTCCTTCGCCTGCGAGATTGTTGAACTCCCAAAAATCGGCCAAATCCGCGGCGACCGACGCGGCCGAGCGAAGGTCGTCGTTGCGCAGCCAATCGAGCGCGGCGCGGAAGTTGTCGAGATCGAATCCGTGTCGTGCCAGCCACGCTTCTTCCGATCCTTCACCAAAAGTGTCGGCGGCTTCCGCCGCACGCCGTGCAAAAAATGCAGCGTGGGCGGCGCGAGCCCGTTTTTGATCGGCGGCGTCCAAATGTTCGATCGCGTATTGGCGAATCGACTCGAGCATGCGGTACCGCTCGTTCTCGGAGACGAGCATCGACTTTACCACGAGCGCGTCGACGACGGCGTCGAGCGCCTCGCCGTTCTCATCGTCCCCGGCAACGACCGCGCGCGCGGCTTCCTTATCGAAACTGCCGCTAAAAACGCCCAATCGCGTAAAGACGCGGCGTTCGTTCTCGGTGAGCAGCTCGTAGCTCCAGTCGATGAGCGCCTGCATCGTCTGATGACGCGGCAACATCAAGGTGCGGCTGCCGGCTACGAGTAAGCGGAATCGTCCGTCGAGGCGGGCGCGCAGTTGACCTAGCGGCATGACCCGGATGTTTGCCGCTGCGAGCACGATCGCCAGCGCGATGCCGTCACAACGCTTGCAGATGTCGCGCAGCACGGGAAGGTTGCGCCCCGCCGGCGAGAAGCTCGGATCCGCTTGCAGCGCGTACTCCGAGAATAACTCCATCGCGGCCTCTTCGTCGAGCGTACCCAAGCGATAGACGAACTCGCCCTCGACGCCCAGCGGCTCGCGGCTGGTGGCCAGCACGCGCACGTGCGGACATGCGGCCACGATCGACCGAACGAACGCCGAAGTCGGCGCCAGCAAATGTTCGCAGTTATCGAGCACGAGAAGCACGCGCTGATTACGCAGCGCCACGACGAGGGCTTCGACTGGGTCCTGCTTCGGCGTCAGCTCTAAGCCAATCGCCGCGGCGACGGCGTGCGGCACGATCTGCGGATCGCTCACCGGAGCCAGGTCGACGAACCAGCCGTCGCCGCCGCTTCCGTTGCTGAGAGCGACGTGCGCGACTTCGACGGCCAAACGCGTTTTACCGATGCCCCCTGCGCCCGAAATCGTGACGAGATGCGAACCGTGCAGCGCCTCGACGGTGCTTGCGATCTCGCGCTCGCGGCCGACGATCGGCATCGCGTGGCGCGGCAGGTTCTGGGCCATTCGTCCCGATTTCTGGCTCCCTATCGGCGCGCCTGCGTAGGGTGCGGTTTCGATACGGCCCCGAGCTCACCGCGTATTACCCCGATCCAATGATCGATGCGCGGCTTCGTCGTATGTGACAGCGTGCTGCCGTTCGACGTAGCCGGAAACGGCCCGGACCTCCTCCTCATTCCCGGCGTCGCGTCGACGCGTCCGCTGTGGAATCTCGTGCGGCCGCAACTCGCCGAAAGCTTTCGCACGATCGCCTTCGATTGCCGCGATAGCAGCGCCGAGACGGCGTCGCCAAGCGCGTACGGCATGCTCGAGCTCGTGCAGGATACGATCGCGGTCATGGACGCGGCCGGATCGACGCGTGCCCACGTGCTCGGTCATTCGCTCGGCGGCGCGGTCACGCAAGAGCTCGCCATCGCCCATCCCGATCGCGTCGCGTCGTTGACCCTCGTCTCCACTTGGGCGCGGGGCGACACGTACGCCGCCAACGTTATGTCGTTGATGCGCGATCTCGCCGTGCACGTCGACGACGACCGTTCGCTGCTCGCGGCGCTGATCTACGCCGGTTGGGGCGAGGCGACCTTACGCGACGCCGATCTGTTTACGATGACCGATGCGGCACTGGCGCTCGGCCCGCTCGCACCGCGCGACGCAATCGCGCGGCAGTGGGATCTCGCCGCCACCGTCGACACGCTCGAGCGGCTGGAGCGCATCTCCGCGCCGGTACACGTCGTCTGGGGCGCGCAAGACCGGCTGTTACCGCCATGGCTGTCGCGGCAACTTGCGTCCGCGATCCCGCACGCGCGCACCACGGCGATCGAAGGCTGCGGACATCTTCCGATGGTCGCGGCCCCCGGCGCTTTTGCGGCAGCGGTTATCGGCTTTATCGCCGGAGTCTAGTTACGGTTTCGTGGCACACGCGTGATACTTGTTTGAGTACATCGGCTGCGAGTTGTAGATGCGCCCCGCAATCTTGACGGGCGAGACGAAGAACTCGCATTCGTCCCCAATCTCGCCGCCGACGAAGTTGTACCACGCGAGTTTAGGCCCGGGATCGGTAATCGATTCGTACGTTTCGTGCGCGAGCGTCGAGATCGTCGAGTTCGTCACCTCGGACGCGCCCCGCGACTTCTTCGTCAAGCAGCCCCGAACGTCTTGATACGGCTCGATCGAATAAATTACCAATCCTAAGTCGGAGTACTTGACGGTACCGTGGTACGCGCAGAAAGCGAAGGCCGGTCCATAGTCCGGCGAATAGCATTGCTTCGAAAAGTCAAAGCACGTATCGGTGCCTTTGGGCAGAAAGACGTGATAGATATTTGCGTAACCGGTCGCCTTTAACTTCGCGGCGACCTCGTGGACGATCGCGAAGAGATCGTTTTCGTAGAGCGCCGTTCCTTTGTAAACGGTGAACGAGACGCTGGTCGAGTCGCCAAATGAATACGCGCCGGCACCGCTTCCCGTATATTGCGCGAGCATGCCGGCAAACGAGCTTCCCTTAAGACCGGTTTGAAAGGGTTCCGGCGCGCCCCAGCAGCTCTGGTTCTTAGCGGGACAGTTGACGTAGATATTGTGCGCGGCTGCCGACTTCATCACGGGACCGCCGTAATTCGTGAGGTCGTCGGGATACGTCAGGCCGCCGCCGGCCGGTTGCCTCGCGTGCGATGCCGTTCGCAACGGCATAATGCGATAGGTATAGCCGGCAACCGTATAACCGTTCGAGGCGCCGTCTCGAAAGGCGGCATTCGGCGGCGGAGTAACCGGACCACCGGTTTGCGAGCACGCTGCTAGCGCAACGAATGCGGCGATGGACCCGATACGGTAGAAATGCGTCATCGAAAAATACCTCCTAAGAACTAGCGTCCGGCGACGGAGACACACGACGGAGGTCCCGGAGGACTCGTCGCGTTGCTTTCGGTGAACGCGATCGACGGATACTGCTCCTTATTCACGGTCGAGGGCGGTGCGACGAACGAGAGATTGTTCTCCTCACCAGTCGTGCCGGAGTTGCCGGCGCACGCGGCGGCCGTCGAGTAGCCGGTCACGGCCTCGAGACGCACGGTAATCGTCGCTCCGGCGTTAAACACTGCCTGATTCCCGTCGCTATTTCCGACTACGTTGAACTCGGCACCGGTCCAATGTTGACTCAAGTCGGTCACGCCGTCGTCCTGCGCGTTTTTCATTCCGTATACGTATCCGCCGACGGAGAAGAACACGCTGTCGCCGTTGGAACCGGCGCTGCCGGCTAAGCGGACGTCCGCGAGCTGCGCGATCGGGACCGTCGGCACCAAGACCGAGTTGGGAGCGTTTTTGTAGCAGTCGCCGCCGCTTGCCATCCAGTTCTGTTTCGGTGGACACTTGATCTTTTTGGTGGAGGTCGACAATAGCCAGTCCTGGATGATGAGCTCTCCGCCGCCGCTGTAGTATTTTGGCTGATTCGTGTAGACGAACTGCTCCCAGCCCAAGCAGTGCCGGATCTTCCCGCACGACGAAGTCGAGAAGTTGTTCGAATTGAGCTGCAGCGAGTAGACGTTATTCCCGAGTCCGTGCGTTCCACAGCTCGTCCCGCTCGCATATTTAGGAGCGCAGCTCGTGACGGTCTTGACGCCGCTAACGTCTTCAAACGAACCGATCGCGCCCAACATCGTCACCGGCAACACATCGATGCCGTAGTCGTTGCCGTTACCAATAATCGATGGATTGATCCGGCCTCTTCGCGGCGGAAAGACGACCTTCGGCGCCGCCCCGCAAGCGACGCGCGACCAAGCCGTCGCCGGATATTCGGCCCTAAAGCAGCCCGCGTGAGGAAGCCCCTCGCGCATCATGCCCTCGCCCCACGCTCGGACGATCGCTTTAGCCGCGGACGTCTTCCCGAACGACGCGTTCGGCCGCGATTGCGCCGGACCAAACGACCCAGTCGAGCCGGCGCAACCCGCCAACAGCGATCCGGCAAGCGCAAGCGAACTGACGGCGACGAGCTTGGGACAGTGTCGCATCGAGTCTAGACTCCTAACTGCGTTCGAGTTCGGATCGGAGTGACGAAAATCCATCGGCGATGGCTCGACGCATGGCTTTGAGTTCGGCCAAGACGGGGTCGTCGCCGGACGGCGCGGAGTGGCCCAAAACGTCCAAAACACCACCGACGTGGTGCGCTAAGTCCTCGATCGCATCGGATTCGTCGGGCGCATACGATTCCTGCGAGCGCTTCGGCCCGAGCAAGAGCGCGCCGACCAGGCGCCCTCGCGAGACCATCGGATAGGCGAACTCGCCCTCGAACTGCGTGCCAATCCCGTGCAGATCGAGCTTGCGATGCCACGTGCGAAGCGCGACGATCGCCGGATCGTTCTCGCTCACTCCTGCGTACGTTGCATTCCCGTTACCAAGTGCAACCCTCGCGAACGAAGCGTCGGCATGGCGTTCCAACACGTCTATGGTACGGTTCACCAATAAGGCAGGGTCGGTCACGAACGCAGCCTCGCGCGCGAAACGGCGAATGGCTTCTTCGTCCTCGTGCCGCTTCCTAAAAAACACGCGATCGAGGACGTGCTCGACGCGATCGTGCACGAACTTGATGGAAAACCCGAGCAGCAGCGCTACGACAGCCCCAACGACGAGACTGGTCGTGTGGCTCTGTTGTTGCAACCACGCTCCGATCGCCCATTCGAACAGCATGAACGCGCCGACGACGACGATCGATACGCCCGAAAAGATGGCCACGCGGTTGAGCGCGAAGCCGATGTCGAGAACGCGCCGGTTGAGTAGCGCGTACGTCATACCGACCGGCGCTAAAACCGAGCCTAAGTTGGCAAACCCGTAGGCCGCAATGAGCGCATCGCCATGCTGTTCGGTGGGCAAGATTGCCGGCACGAGGTACAGCATCATTTCGGTGATGTAAAAGATCATGAGCGGCGCTATCACCCAGGTGATGCGGCTTCGCTCCTCTCCGCGTGCCGCCGCTAGCGCCACCCACGCGCATCCAACCGCCAAAGCGTACGGAATCGCACCGTAGGTCATGTTCCACTCCGGACCGACCCCTTGCGCGACCCAGGGCAGCGATCCGTTCCATAACGTGACGAGTCGCACGATTCCGAAAATCGCGAGGACGCCCGCCGAAGCATAGGCTAGCGCCGTCAATGCGCGTCGCAACGACGACATCGGTTGCGCGGCCAGAGACGCGTACGTCGCCAACAACGGTACCCACGCCCAATTCAAAGCCCATCCAATCGCCATCGTGACGGCGTCGGCGAGCGGTGAAGGACTCAGCCGAGTGCCGGGAAGCAACGCGCTTGAAGTGACGTAGCTGGTCAGCAGCGCGCTGAGCACGCGCGCTTGCACTGAATCGGCGCGACGCCAGGCAATAAACGCGGCAAACGCCAGCATCCAGAACGAAGAGAACGACCACAGTATCGTGTCCCAGCGCCAAGGCGGCGGACCGCCCGCAACAAAGTCGATCGGCACTCTCGCACCGCCGCGCACTACGGCGAACGCGATCTTCTCGTGGGGATAGACGCCGACGAGCAGGCGTAAGCGTTCGGCGGGCGCGAGGTCGCGTACGTTAATCAGATCGCCGGCGCGCACGCCGCTTGCTTGCGCGGCTCCCCCCGGATCCACCGCGTCTACCCGAACGACTGCAGGGTCGGCGGTGCGTGAGACTTGGAAGCCCAGCGCCGACGATGACTGAATGCTGTCGGTAACCAGGGTGATCGCGTTCAGGACGGCCGCGCAACAGCAAAACGCCAAAAGTATCGCGCGCCAAGACGACACGGACATAGTGTGCCGTTCCTCCGGCCCCCGAAGATGCCCTTGTCATTCCGAGCGCTCGTCGCAGAGGGAGGCTGACTTCACACGTCAGGAGGCCTCATGCTGCAGAACGTTACCCTTACGCCCTCGCGCCGCACGCTGGAGTTCGGCATCTATCGCGACGGCGACAATAACCTGGACAGAATTCAAGAAAACGTCGTATCGCAGGCAATCGAAACCAGTGCGACCGATCGGAACGTGCAGTTCACCGTGGAGGACACGACCGCGTCCGACGGCCGCCGCATGCACACCGACGACTTCACGGTGGCCGACGGTCGCGTTGGGCACGTCGCCGCGGGCAAAGCGGACGATATGAGCGACGAACGGAATCTCGCGCAGTTCGTTGCGCGCACGCTCGACAACGCCGAGGCATCGGGAGCCAACCAAACGTGGATCGAGCTGGTCGATCACGGCGGCGGCGACGGCGGCGGCCTGCAGACGCGCGACGGCTCGTGCATGTCGATGCCGGACATTGCCAAAGCGATCGGCGACGGCATCGCATTGCACGTTCAAGAGCACCCCGAAGATGCCGGACGCCGCGTTGACGGCGTCGTCGCAAATCAGTGCTTGATGAATACCATGGGATTCGCCGACGCACTCTCGCACGCCGGCGTTGCGTTTTTGGCGGCAAGCCCGGAGACGATGGTCGCCCCAGGCACGCCTACGGCGGTCGCTCACGATATCGCGCAGCACGAAGACGATCCGTCGGCGATGGCGCACGCGGTCGTCGACGACGTCATGCAGAGCAAGTACGACTCGGTCTTCGGATCGCTGCGCCCCGCCGCCGCGTTCGACGTGCTGGATCTGAGCGCGGCGAAGATCGCCCGCGCCGATTCGGCCATCAAGCGGTTCAACGACGACGCCGCGAGCGCCGCGCGCGATCCCGGCGTCCGCGCCGCACTTCGCGATGACGTCAAGTCCGTCGACGGAATGGTGCGCTTCCCGGAAGGCAGAACGCTTCCGTGGCGCGCCGATCGGCCGGCCATGGCAACGTACGATGCGATCGCAAACGACGACCGCCTGGCAAGCGAAGTGCGCGGCGCCGCCCGAGCCGCAAGCGCTGCGGTCGGCGATTTGGTGCTCGCGCATCGGGAGAGCGCGAGCTTCGATGCGTTCGGCGGCAGCGACTATCGCGACGCGGCCGGTCCGACCGTCCATCTTCCGACGTCGCATCGTCAAATCGATCCCTGGGCCGCCAACGGCATCACGGAAACGCACAACGCATTCTACGATGCCGTCGATCAGGGCAAGCTCGTCCGCGCCATCGCCTAAGCCACCTATAAAAAGAAGCCGGAGATCGTCTTTCCGGCTTCTTTTGTTGTCCCAGCTTAGGGGTTAAGGCCCGTTGGCGCAACCATGATACTTATTTGAGTACATCGTCTGGACGAAGACTTTCAGCGTTCCAACCGTTTGCTTCGCCGGGAAGGAATCGCAAAGATCCGCGATTTCCTGATTGTACGGAATGTTGTACCAGCCCAGGGTGCCAAACGAGTTCGGGTCCGGATCGGTAATCGACTCGAACGTCTCGTGCAGAAGAGTGGAATCGGTCGAGTTGATCAGCGAGTTGTACCCTTTGGGCAGCTTGTACGTGCAGCCGCGAACGTTCTGGTAGGGCTCGACCGAGAACACGACGGGACCCAGGTCGGAGAACGTCACTTCACCGTGATACGCGCAGAAGTACCAGTTGGCCGGATTGTCCGGCGAATAGCACGTTGTCGTTCCGTCGAAACAGTTGTCCACGCCCTTGGGCAAAAAGATGTGGTACTCGTCGGTGTAACCGGTGCCGCCGACCGACTTGGCAACCGCATGCAGAATCGAGAATAGATCGTTGTCGTAGTAAATGTTGCTGAAGGCCTGGTACGTAAACGGCGTACCCTCGCCGAACGTATAGTTGTTCGTTGACGCCTTCGTGTACTGGCCGAGCAGTTTTGCGATCTTACTCGCGGCAATGTTTTGCAAAAACTCTTCGGGCTTGCCCCAGCACGCCTCGTCGCCGCTCTTGCAGTTGACGTAGATATTGTGTTCGACCGCCGTTTTCATGATCGGACCGCCGTAATAGGCGAGATCGGCGGGATACGCCACCTTCGTCGCGGCGTTCTTGACCGGCTTGCCCCACTGGCTGGAGACCGGGAAGATGTGGTAGTGAAAACTACGAACGTTTCGCGCCGCCGCGGCGTCGCTCGCGCTCACGTGCAGCACGTGGCTCGTTGCCGTTGAGTGCAACGGCGCGTTGGGCGCCGGAACCGCCGGCGGTACGGTTATTTGCGACCCGGGGCTCGAGCAAGCCGCCAACGCCGCGAGGGCAACGAGTACGACACCCCGTCGCGCAAAGGGATTCATGAATTACCTCCAGATTTTATGGCGCAGGCTGGTTTACGAGCCGCCGAAAGAATCCCTGCCAAACAATCGGCGAGCGCCGTCGAATTCATCCGGCACTAACGAAGCAGCTCGATGCGGCCGGGATAGATCGGGCGATTGATAATCCGCTCCAACGTCTCGGCCGGGTGGCCGAGCGCGACTTTGGCAAACTCCGCGAAGCTCTCGCGCGTGGCTTCTCCCTCGGCGAATCGCTCGTTTTGCTCCATGTCGACGCGCCCGTCAACGGGCAGCAGCGCAACATATCGACCGTCGTCATCCTCACCGATTTCGGCCAATCCCGAGTCTTGGAAAATCCGAACCGCGGCGCCGATGGTCTTGTCGCGCACTTTATCGATATCCAGCGTAGCCGCGATATCGGCGTAGCTCAAACGAATCGCTCCGCGCGAGAGGCCCTTGAGGCCGCGATAGATCTCGCGCAGCTTCGGCAGCGACGGCGCGTCGAGGTCGATCAAGAACTCGTTGAGACGGCGATCGCCCTCGCCGTAGAGCAGATGTATCTCAGCGTACTCGCCGTCGCGCCCGGCACGTCCGGCCTGCTGGTTGAACTCGGCAAAGTCGAAGTTGAGATGAAACAGCACGACGTGGCGCACGTCCGGCAAATCGATGCCTTCACCGAAAGCCGACGTCGCAACGACCACGCGCAGCCCACCTTCGCGGAAAAAGCGCTCGACGTCGTGACGATCGGGCGTTGGCATCCCGCCGTGATAGAACATCACTTCGTCGCCGATCTTCTTGCGCAGCGTTTCGGCGACGCTCTGCGCTTCAGACCGCGAGTTCGTATACACTATTCCCTTATCATCACGCGCGAAAAGGTCGACGAGGTAATCGGTCTTGTCCTTACGGCCGCGTGCGTCGACCACGTGCAGGTTTTCGCGCACGGTCGGATCGATGACCCACGCGGAAATCTCGAGGTCGTCGACGATCTTGCGAAACGGTTCGTCGTCGGCGGTAGCCGTCAACGCCAATACTTGCGGCCGCCCTAAGCTCGCGATCGTCGCGCGCAGCTGCGCGTAGGCCGGTCGATGACGCGATTCGAACAGGTGGTGCGCCTCGTCGACGACCACCAGACCCGGCGTGCTGCGCCCGGTAAACGCCTCGCGATGGAACTCGAGAAACTCCGGCGTGGCGAGTACGAGATCCCACGCGCCTTCACGCAACGCCTCGAAGAGCTCGTCCCGCTCGTCGTTACCGATCGATCCGTTGGCCTTATACACGCGTAAGCCGAGCGGATCGAGCTTTCGGATCAAGCCTTCGTACTGGTCGTTCGCCAGCGCGCGAAGGGGATAGATGACGAGCGTTTTCGCGCCCTCCGCCAGCGCGCGGCGTGCGGCGACGTATTGAAAGCAGAACGATTTTCCGCGACCGGTGCCAAGCACGGCCAGCGTATTCTTGCCGGCTTCGACGCGATCGAGCACGGCGCGCTGGGCGTCGTGCGGCCGCGCGTTGCCGATGAGCGCGGCAACGATGCGCTCCTCATCGCCCTGCAATCGCTCGCGCACCGGTGACGAACTGCGATCGCGTGCGGCGATCGTCGCGCGCACGTCGCGCTCGACGTAGATGTTGACGCCGCGGTTTTTTTCGGCACCGCCCCCGGTGAGCGAAGCGATCCGCGCGCGATACGGTTCGCCGCCGTCGATGACCGGCGCGATGTGCTTGGCAATCGCGCGCTTGATGAAGCCGAGCTGAAGGTTGCCGTAAAAGACGGCAATGGCATTGGGATCGTGCGCGTTTTCCGGCTCGCGCCGCAGCTCCAGCTCGACGCCTTCGCGCAACCCTGCCAGCACGTCTTGCCGGCCCTCGAACGACACGCCCGCGATCTTGGTATGAAACGCCGTCGCATCGCCGATGGTGGCGTACCGGTCGCGCAGATATTCGGAGCTCTTTGCAAACGCCCGATCTAAAAACTGCGCGAGCTCGCCGGTCTTTGCAGGCGCCGCTTCCCCCCGCAATGCAGCAAAGGCGGCCTCAAAAGCCGCCTCTGACGCAGTCGGTGGCGGAAGCTTAGTGCTTCTCTTCCTCTCCTGCGGCGCTTTCGCCGGGCTCTTGCGCGTGTTCGAACTCATCGAGGTTGAGCGATATCTCCTCGTGACCTTGTTCGAGTGCTTGGTCGTGCAGCCCCGCGTTCTGTGCGTCGAGCGGATCGATCTCCGATTCCGGTGCGTACGACTCTTCGACGGCGACCGCGCCCGGCGCGGCATCGTCGCGCTTGCGGCGATAACGCGACGGCGTCGGTGACGGCGTCGTGCGCGCGGCGGCCTTGGCCTTCTGCCGGCGCTCGCGGCGTGCCGCGACGATGTCCTCGCGCGCCATGCCGCCGCGGCTTTGCAGCGCCGAGGACTCCGCACGCGACCGCGACGTCGACGTGCGATCGGAGGTCAAGCCGGCGCGACGCTGTTTGACGGCGGCTTCCATTTGACGCTTGCGGAACACCAGCACCAGCGGGGCCGAAAAGAAGATTGAGTGGTAACCGCCCGAGCAGATGCCGACGAGCAGGGCGAACGCGAAGTTCTTCAGGCTCGCGCCGCCGAGCGCGAGCAGCGCGACCAGTGTGATGACGACGGTTGCCAGCGTATTGAACGAGCGCGTCATCGTCTGCTTGATCGACTCGTTGACGATCACGTCGTACGGCTGACCCGCCATCAGCTTGGTGTTTTCACGTATTCGGTCGAGAATGACGATCGTGTCCATGACCGAGTAGCCAATGACCGTCAGCACTGCCGCTAAGAAGGCGTCGTCGGCGCGCCGGTCGGCCAACGCGTAGATGCCGATCATCATCAAGGCGTCGCGCACCAGCGCGATGACCGTCACGAGACCGAAGATGTAGTTCCAGCCGAAGCGGAACGCGATGTAGATAAACTGGATACTGAGCGCGATGATCAGCGCCCAGAGCGCTTTGATCAGGTACTCGCGACCCAGCGACGGCCCGACGGAGATGATCTGCGAAGCGGATCGGTCCACCGGTGCAACCGCGCCGAGCGCGTTCCAGAGCGGCGCCGAATCGTTGGCATACGCCGACTGCGTTTCAATGATGAAGTGCTGGCCGTCGGTCTTTGCGGTCGTGACCGACTCGTCGGTGAGTCCGAGACCCGCCAGACCGGCCTTGATTTTGTCGGTCGTGGTCGGCTGCGTGAACGCCACGTCGATTTCGGTACCGCCGGTGAACGAGAGGCCCAGGCGTAGCATGTGCGACGGATTGAACCCCTGACCGCCTTGGAAGCCATGATAGACCATGGCGCCGACGCCCAGCGCGATGATGAGGTACGAGATCGTCGAGACGGTCCGGTACCAGCCGACGATATTCCAATTGAGTTTGCGGAAGAACATGGTTTACGCCTCCGCCCCCGATTGACGAGCGAAGATGCCGATCTCGCTGCGTTTGATACCGTAGAGTTCCGGTGAGGTCAGGATCTCGTTGTCCACGAGCACGTCGACGAAGAAGCGCGTGATGAAGACGGCGGTAAAGAGCGAGACGATCGTTCCCCACAGCAGCGTAAACGCGAAACCTTTGACCGTTCCGGTGCCGAACGAGAACAGCACGAAGGCACCGACGATCGTCGTGAAGTGGCTGTCGAAGACCGCCGAGAACGCCCGTTTGAAACCGACGCGCACGGCCGCGCGCATCGACTTGCCGTTCCAGAGTTCTTCCTTGATGCGCTCGAAGATCAGCACATTGGCGTCGACCGCCATACCGATCGAGAGCACGAAGCCGGCGATGCCGGGCAGGGTGAGCGTCGCGTTCGACGCCGCCAAAATTGCGAGCATGATGACGACGTAGATCGCCAGCGCGACGTCGGCCAGGAAGCCCGGCAGGCGGTAGACGACGATCATGAAGACCAGCACGAGGGCGAGGCCCAGCATCGACGCCTTGAGCGACTGCTCTAAATCGATCTTACCGAGCGTCGGTCCGATCGATTCTTTTTCGACGATCTTGATCGTGGCGGGTAACGCGCCGGCGTTGAGCTCGTTGGCCAGCGTAATCGTTTGATCTTGCGTAAACTCGCCCGTGATTTGACCGCTGTCGAAGATCGGGCTTTGAATCGTCGCCGCCGAAACGTAGTGATGATCGAGGAAGATCGCGAGCAGCTTGCCGACGTTGGCGGTCGTCATCTTACCGAACTTGGCGGCATCTTTGGTTTGGAACGTGATGTTCGGGCGGCCGGCTTGGTCGTAGCCGGCCTGCGCCGCTTTCAATTCTTTCCCGGTATAGACGACCGGGCCGCTGCTGTCGTACGCGGTCGTGTCGACGTACTTCTGCGCGTCGTCTTTAACTTTGCCCTTGATGCTGGGGTTCTGGGTGACCGCCAGCGCCGCTTCGGCTTTCTGGTAGATCTCCGGCGGAATGATCTTGTAGTCGAGCACCGCGACCTGCTTGAGCACCGCTTCGGCTTGATCGGGATTCTTGACGTTGGGGAGCTCGACGAGAATGCGATCGGTGCCGACGTTGCTGATCGACGGCTCGGCGACGCCGAGGCCGTTGATACGCCGGTCGATCACTTCACGGGTCTGCGCCTGCACTTGACTCGTGATTTGCGGCACGTCGGCGGTGGGGTAGAGCTGCAGCAAGAGCCGCGCTCCGCCTTGCAGATCCAAGCCGAGGTGAATCTTGGACTGGATCGGCGTAATCTGCCAGATCGATAGTCCCGTAAGAGCGAGAATGACAAGCGCCTTGATGGGCGTTTTGAGCTTATTCCAGGTCATGGCATCCGAACGGTAAGAGGGCAAGCAAACGGCCCTGGGCGGTGAGGCCCGCCGGGCCGGTGGACTTTAACCGTACAAGTTTATCCGGCCTCCCCAAGGGTGTCAAATGGCCGCCTAAAGGTCGGAAGGGGCACGAGTAGACACGTGCGACCGGCTCCGGATATACTTGGGATATCCATGGCTCACAAACGCGCGAGCGGCGCAATCTCTACGATCCTCGACCGCTGGGGAAACAGCCTGGGGCTGCGGCTCCCGAAGGGCGTCGCAGAAGCAGTCGGCCTCGCTGAGGGCGACCGCGTCTATCTCGAGGTCGAAAACGGGGCCGTGGTCGTACGGCGTGCGAAGCCGACATATACGCTCGAAGAGCTGCTCGACGGTTTGACGCCGGACATGCTTCACGGTGAAGTCGACACCGGCGAACCGATCGGCAAAGAAGACGTCTGGTAGTTTGGGCTACATTCCCGATCGCGGCGACATCGTCCGCATGAGTTTTTCGCCGCAAGCCGGGCACGAACAGGCGAATCGCCGTCCTGCGCTGGTTCTCAGTCCGAAATCGTATAACGGCACCGTCGGGTTGGTTATCGTCGTCCCTATAACGTCAAAGATGAAAGGCTATCGGTTCGAGGTCGCCCTTCCAACATCGCTGGAAACACAAGGTGCCGTGCTGTCCGACCAGCTCGAGAATCTTGACTGGCGCGCGAGAGATGCCGTTTTTGAGGAAACTGCACCGGAGGCAGTTCTCGATGAGGTGACGGCGCGCGTCGCAGCACTCTTGGCAATACGCTAGGCACTACGCGGCGATGATCTCGCTCGGGTTCAACGTTAGCTCGCCTGGCAGCTCCCCGTACGAAAAGACGTCGACGCGTACGCCCGAGCGCATCAGGAAATCGGCGAGCAGTGGCCGCAACGCGGCCGTACACACGATCGACGCGCCGTCGCGCGAGCGCCCCGCGACGTAGCGGCCGATCTGCTCGCGCAGCGCCAGCGCCGTTGACGGCGACGCCGCGTCGGTTCCACCGCGGCTCCACGCCGAAACCAGCGTTCGTTCGAACTCGGGGTCGAAGATGGCCGGCTCCAGCGTTGCGACGGCGCGCCGTCGCAAGAGCTCGGGGATGACGACGCGGCGCGCGGCTTCCGCCAACTCGTTTGCGTCGCGCGATCCCGCTTCCAACATCGCTTCGAGGACGCGCACCGGATCGCGGGGCCACACCATTTCGCGCAGCAACAACGAAAACGCACGATGCACCGCCGCGAACGGCAGCGACTCCGTACCAATTTCTTTGATGACCGACGGAACGCTCGCGCGCAAATGCTCGAACAGCGTCTGCAACTCTTGACGTCCGACCAGTTCGGCTGCGTGCGCGCGCGCGACTTCGGCCAAATGCGAACCGAGTACGGAGATCGGATCGAAAACCAGCGCGCCCGCCGCCGATGCGGCGTCGGCCCGTTCGACGGAAATCCACGCCGCCGGTAAGCCATAGACGGGCTCGGGCTCAACGCCCACGCCCAAGCGGCGCAACACCGCTTCTTCAGCCACGGCGAGCCGGCACTCCAGTCGAAGCGCGCCTTGAGCAACCAGCCGGTCGCGGACGCGAATGCCGTACGTCGCGGCTTCTCGTGCAAGGTCGTCGCGTAGCCGAACGCCGGGAAGAACGATGCCGATATCGGCCGCCAACGCTCGTCGCACCTCACCGATACGGTCGAGCAGCGCATCGGCGTGCGGCGGCACCAGCAGATGCGCGAGATCCGCGCCGACGTCGATGGATACCGCGTCGACGCCGACCAATCCGAGCGCAAGCTCCGGGCGCCGCATCGCTTGGCGGCGCGCACGTTCGCGCGACGCAGCCGTTTCGTCGTCGCTGCGCGTGCGATGCCGCTGCGCAAGCCACGCGAGTACGAACGCCATTAGACCGAGCAGCGCAAAGAGCGGCCGCGGAAGCGCCGGAACAAAACTCAGTGCGAGCAGCAGCACCCCGACGCTGCGCAGCACGTCGGGGCGCGAGCACAACTGCGCGGCCAGATCCGATCCCAGCGCACCCTCGGACGCGACGCGCGTCACCATCATGCCCATTGCGGTGGAGATCAAGAACGCCGGCAAAGTCGTCACGAGCGCGTTGCCGATCGAGAGCAGGGCGAACCTGTTGAGCGCATCCACTGCAGTTAAACCATGATAGGCAATGCCCACGATGACGCCGCCCGCGAGATTGAGCGCGACGATGACCAACGCCGCGACGGCGTCGCCTTTGACGAACTTTCCGGCGCCGTCCATCGCACCGTAAAAGTCGGCCTCGCGCTGCACGGCCGCGCGCTTGCGGCGCGCCCCCGCGGCATCGAGCACGCCGGCGTGAACGTCCGCATCGATGGCCATTTGCTTCCCCGGCATGGCATCGAGCGTGAAGCGCGCGGCGACTTCGGCGACGCGCTGCGAGCCACTGGCTATCACCACGAACTGGATCGTCACGAGAATCGCGAACACGATGATGCCCACGACGAGATTGCCGTTCACGACAAAGGCGCCGAACGCCGGAACGATGGCGCCCACCGCGCCCGGCGTCGCTCCTTGCGTAAGAATCAATCGCGTCGCCGAGACGTCGAGGGACAATCGAAACAGCGTCGCGACGAGCAGAGCCGGCGCGAACGCACTGAACTCCAGCGGGTCCTCGACGGTGACCGAAAGCAGCAGGACGAGCGCGGATGCAAAGATGTTCACGCCCAGCAGCACGTCGAGCAGCCACGGCGGCAACGGCACGATCAAAATCCCGACGATCGCCAGAAGCACGCCTGCGAAGGCGTAGACCGGAAGCCGGGTCACGTGCGCAGCAATCCGGCGCGGAACAGCGCCGCCACGACTTCGGCAACCGCGACGAAATGCGCGCGGTCGATCGGATCGCCGACGCGTCCGTCGCGATAGAGCGCTCGCGCCAACGGTACGTTCTCGACGACCGGTATGCCCCTGGCCGCCGCTATGGCCCGCACGCGACCGGCGGCATCGCCGGCGGCGCGCACGAGAATGGTCGGCACCGCCACTAGCGGCGGTTCGTACTGCAACGCCACCGCCACGTGCGTGGGATTTGCAATCACGAACGACGCCTTTCCCACGTCGTCGACGCAACCGCGCAGCAGCGAACGATGCAGCGCCCGGCGGCGTCCGCGCTCGAGCGGATCGCCTTCTTGTTCCTTGGCTTCGCGCTTGCGATCGTCGAAACTCATGCGCAGTTTCTGCAGCCACGTTCGGCGCGCCGCGCCATATTCGGCGACGGCAAATGCGGTTCCGACCGCAAACGCCGCGATCGCTACGCGTTGGGCCGCGTTCCAAACGCCGGCCGCAACCCCGGCCACGGACCCCGCAGCGATTGCTTCGCGTGCGGCGGCTTGCAGCGCCGGAACCATCGCGCATCCTGCCAGTGCGAAGGCAGCTCCCGCGCGAAATCCGTGACCGAGCGTCTCGCGCGAAAACATGCGCTTACATCCCTCTATTGGATTGAGCCGTTCCACCTTCGGAAGCGGAAAGATAAACAAGCCGCCCCCGTTCTGCGCGATCGCAACGACGCTGCCGGCGAGCGCCGCAGCGGCAATTGGCAGCAGCGCAACGCCGAGCACGGCCATCGAATCGACCTCTCCATTGCCGGCCGCAGCGCGCGCGATGGATCGGGAAGCCAGTGCTCCTAGCAGCGGCGCGCTCGCAACGAGCGTTAGACCGGCGGCGAGAAACGCCGCATTCGCGCCGAGCTCGGAACACCGCGCGACGTTGCCCTCGCGCCGCGCCTTTTCCAGACGCTGCGGCGTCGCGTCAAACGGCTTCTCCGATTCGTCGCTCATCGAACCGGCAGCGCAAGCAATGGATGTCCCGCGCGCGCGGCGAGAATCGGCACCGCGCACACCGTCGCGATCAGCACCGCCGCGAACGCGAGCGGAAATGCAAGCGTGATGCTTCCGAAACGTGGAACCGCGCGAGAGAGAGCCCCCAGCGCGATCTGCACCGCAAATGCCAAACCGATGGCCGGCGCGGCCACCCCGGCCGCGCTGATCGCAATCGTTGCGGCCAAGCTCGCGAGATACGGCATCCAGGCGTGCGCGTCGAACGGAACGCCCGGCGTAAGTCGCGAGAAACTCATTGCAAACCACCAAATCGTGGGTCGGTAGGCGCCCAACAGGAAGAACCCGCCGGTGAATGCGAGCGACCAAACGCGTCCGAAGCCCGAAGGAGCGACGATTTGCGCGCTCGGCGCGAAGGCTTTGACGCCGGCATAGTCGTCGACGGTCCGGCCCCCGGCGTAGGCCGCGTCGTACAATAAAGACGCCGCGGCGCCGACGATCGCGCCGAGCAAAAGTTCGGTCGCAAACGCGAGCGCAAAACTCAGTTCGTCACGCGGAACCTTCGCGGCGCTAACGCCCGGTGCAACGGACAACGTCAAAAACACGGCGAGACCGGCGCGCACGGGTGCCGGAACGCTCGGGTGTGAAAAGCCGGGTGCGCGGAATGCGAATCCGGCGCAACGCGCAAAGACGAGCGTCCCGGTCGCCAGTGAATCGCTCACGAACCGGAGACGAGGGCGGGAATCGCGTCCAACGCGCGATCGAACAGACCGGCCAACGCGTGCATTGCGAAGGATCCGAAAATCGCAACCGTAATGCCGACCGCAATCGCCTTCGGCAGCAAGGTCAATGTCTGTTCCTGCACTTGCGTGGCAGCCTGCACCACCGCCACGGCCGTACCGACCAGCGCCGAGACGGCCAGCATCGGCAACGCGATCAACGCCGTTGTGAACAGCCCGTCGCGAACCAGAGCGTCGAAAGCTTCCATCGCGCCGATCGTACGGTGCGATGGTGACGCAATCGTTAGCGAATTATGACGGTTCGCTTACGGCGCAAAGGTCCGAGCGAACAGCGGTCGCCAGGCGCTGGCGGCGAGCAGCGACGATACGATGGCGCGCGTGGCCGGTGATTTGTTGAGCGTATAAAAATGGATGCCGGGCACGCCGCTCTGAAGCAGCGCGACGGCCTGCATCGACGCGTACGCGACGCCGAGGGCTTCGACTGCTTCGGCGTCACCTTTGCGCAGCTCCATCTCGACGCGCAGTTTCGGCGGGATCGTCGCACCGCACATCGCCACGAAACGCTTGATCTGCTCGAAGTTGGTAATCGGCATGAGCCCTGGGAGTATCGGAGCCGTCACGCCCATCGCTCGAGCGCGGCGCTCGAACCCGAAGAACGCATCGTTATCGAAAAAGAGTTGCGATACGAGAAAGTCGGCGCCGGCATCGACTTTTTCTTTAAGGCGCGCGAGGTCGACGTCCATGCTCGCGGCCTCGGGATGCTTCTCGGGATAGCACGCCGCACCGATGCAGAAATCGTAGTTTCGGCGCAACATGGCGATCAACTCGGTCGCGTGGCTGAAACCGCCCGCCGGAGCGACGAACTGCTCCTCTCCCTTCGGCGGATCGCCGCGCAGGGCAAGAACGTTTTCGATGCCGGCGCGAGCGAGATCGTCGAAGAGCGCGCGCAGCTCCGCGCGCGTGGAACCGACGCACGTCACGTGCGCTACCACCGTCAGGCCGATCTCTTGCTGGATCTTCTTCGCGAGCGCAACCGTCCGCGCGCGGGTCGAACCGCCCGCCCCGTAAGTGATGGAGACGAATGCCGGCCGCAACGGCTGCAGCGCCGAGATGGCATCGATAAGCTGGCGCGAACCGTCCTCGTCCTTCGGTGGAAAGAACTCGAACGAGAAGAACGGCCGCATCGAGGCCAGCGCCTCGCTAATTCGCATCGGCCATTTCTTTAACGAAAGCCGCCGACTACGCCTGCGGAATCGACTGTGCGTAGCGAAAGACGTCGTCCGGATCGTATTTTCGCTTTACTTCTTTTAGCCGCGCAAGACTCTCGCCGTAGTATTGCTGCTGCCAGTCCGAAAGGTTGGGATCGGCATAGCCTTGGTACGCACTCCCGGAAAGCCACGGCCGCACCGATTCGTACGTCGCCTGGGTCCAGGCTATATTCGCGTTGGCTACCGAATCGCTGGATCCAGGTTTCCATCGCGATTGGTACTGCACGACGTAGCGAATGTCGCGGTGCGCGAACGCCGCCGCGCTCGGCGGCCGCGCGATCGCGCCTCCCGCCGTTTCAAACGCGATCTTGCCGACGTTGACCGCGCCTTGGAAATCCGCCGGCGTCAATACCGGATCGGCTTGACGCCGCGCGATCGCTTCGACGAGTGCTTCGAACGCTTGCGCCGGCCACGTCGCCCGAATCAGGTCCGACTTAGCGTAGAAACTGGGCCGCGGGAGCGCCCCATTTGGCGAGACCCCCGCGTACTTACATTCGTCGGCTCGCAGCCCCGCACAAATCGGTTCGCGCATGGTGGAAAGATACGGCGCCGTCACGACCGTTGTCGCGCTGGGTTTGACGCCGGCAGCGGTCAGCAGCGCTTCACCCAGCGCACGGGCACCTCGCTCGTTGCCCGCATACGTCAACTCGATAACGACGCTCCCGCCATCACTGGGCGAGCCCGTATGAATTTCGGTCCAGCAATGCGCGCGGTCGGGAAGAGCGGTTACCCATTGCTGAAACGCCGTCATCACGCGCACGCCGCTCGCGAGCGGAAACGTGTAGACGATCTCGGTGAACGGCATGTCGACCGGATGCAAGCGCCCCGTCAACTCGACGACGGCACCGAAGTTCCCGCCGCCGCCGCCGCGACACGCCCAAAATAGATCGGCGTTTTGCCGTTGATTGGCTGTAATGAGGTCGCCCGCGGCGGTAACGAGTTTCAACTCAGTGATGTTGTCGCAGGTGAGTCCGTACAGGCGCGAGAGCCGTCCGAATCCACCGGCCGCACTGAGTCCGCTAAGCCCGACGGTTGGGCACGTTCCGGCCGGCAAGGTCATCCGCGTCGGCCAAAGCGCCGTGTAAAGCGGCAGGTTCGTCTGACCCGCGCCGAAGGTCGCTTCTTGCCGCGCCCGATCCGCTCGAACGTACGCGAGCTCCGACACGTCGACGATCAATCCGGTGGTTGCGGAGAATCCGGCAAAACTGTGGCGCCCGTTGCGCACCGCAAAGTTTATCCCGTACTCGCGGGCAAACTTTATGGATTGCGCGACGTCCTCGGCACCGGCGACGATCGCGACCGCGCTCGGCACCACAGCGGCAAAGCGCGCGTTCCACGGCTGACTCGCGATGGCATAAGCGGCGTCCGACGGCGCGATGACTCGTCCTTTGATCGCCGACCGCAGCTGGTCGAGGCGCGACGTCCTCGGCGAAGAACCGCCGGCGACCGAACATCCCCCTAACGAAGCGTTCGCGCAAGCCAACGCAACGGCCGAAGCTCCCGTCTCGAGAAACCGACGCCTGCTCTGCATAGGCTTCACTGTACTGCGTCGCGAGTTCGATATCCCTTACAACGAGGGGTCCGGACAACGATCAATGTAAATGGTTTTATGACTAAAAAGCATTTGATTCCGCTGTTGGTCGGTATCTGTTTTTGCTTTTCGCCGGCAGCCTCTCTCGCTGATACCCCCGGACACATCACGGGCGTGGGCGGCATTTTCGTGAAAAGCAAAGACCCCAAAGCCTTGGCCGCATGGTATCGAGACGTGCTGGGTATTCAGATCGAGAGCTGGGGAGGGGCGGCGCTCCGATACGATGCCCCGGAGCATCCGCCCGTTCTCGTGTGGAACGCTTTCCCGCAAACGACGAAGTACATGACGCCATCGACGCGTGAGTTTATGTTAGACTTCGCCGTCGACGACCTTGACGCATACCTTGCGAAGCTCAAGGCAAAGGGTGTAGTAGTTCTCAAGCGCGACGACTCGGACCCGGACGGCAAATACGCCTGGATCCTCGATCCGGACGGCACGAAAATCGAACTTTGGCAACCGAAGCCCAAATAACGTTAGATGTGAACGCCCATGAGTTTGCTCAGACCTGACGAGCTACTTGACTTTGCGGCGCGCGCTCGATCCACAGCAGCGCGATTGCCAGTTCGTGGGAGAGCCGCGTGAGCGTCTCGAGTTCGTCGGGGTCGAACCGTTCGCCGGAGTCTCGGTATTGAGCAAACACCGCACCGGTGACCGTTCCGAAGACGACCAGCGGAAAGACCGCAGCAAGCCGCGGCAGGGCGGTTGCAAAGTCGTCGGTGTGCACGGGAACGTGCTTCGAGCGCAGGCGCATGAACACCGGATCGTCCGCATTCACTGGGAACGCTTCACCGTGTCCCGCTTGTGCCGCCGGCGTATACGTCGTCTCCGTTTCGATATAGATACAGACGAACGGCGCGTGCATAAGCCGGTGAATTTCGTGCGCGACGCGCCCCGAGAGCGCGCGGACGTCGCGCGCGTGTGGGAAATCATCAACGAGTGCGCCAAGTTCGGCAGCGGCACGCAGCTTGTCGCGATAGAGAACCTGCTCGACGAGCCGCTCGACCGACGCTTCGATCCACTTAATCGAAAAGCCCAAGAGCAGCGGAACCAATAGCTCTAAAACCGTGCTCTGTACCCGGCCGAGCGCGGCACGCTCCACGATCTGCTCGGCCACAATAAATACGCCGACGATGACGGAGAGAACGAGCGTGTACGTCACCGCGCGGCTGAAGACGAAATCGACCGCGACGAGCCCGCGAGCCAGCACGGCGTACGGGAGTACGATCGCTAGCGCCAGATACGTAATATTCAGTGCGCCGCCCGCGAGAAGCGGCTGGCCGGTAATACCGGAGATCCAGTTTGCGGTCGGGCCGATCTGAGAGAACAGCATCGCGGCGAAAATCCAACGAACGGCTTCGGCGGTGCGCCCACGCGCGTAGAACGCCGCAACGGCAAAGACGAGCACGCCGGAATAGCCGAGCAGCATCTGCGTAATCCAATACTGCGGCGTTGTGAAGTACGTCGAGCCGAAAATGGCGCCGAGCCGGTCTCCGAAAGAGCACACGGTAAAGGCGATAAGGGCGGCGGCGCACAGCGCAGCAAGCCCGCCGCGCAGCAAGCGCGGCGTCAGTTTAGGCAGCAATTCGAATGCGAAAAGAATACGTGCCCCGAAGACACCGAAGGCAACGACCGTGACCTCGAAGACGTTCATAAGGACGGGCACCCAAGGTGGCCCCCAGTAGCGGACGGCAAATCCCTCGTAGACGGAAAGCGAGCAGACGAAGAGGCCGGCATAGAGGGAATCTTTTGCGGTACCACGCGCGATCAAGAACACACCGGCAGCGGCGAGCAATATCCGCATGACCATGTCGAGCAGGTCGAGCAGGATCGGCGCGCGGCGTTCGAATCGTTCGTGCGCGTATATCACGGCGCCGTTGCGGAGCAGCGGAACGTCAATGGCTCCCATCGCGGGACCGCTGGCGTGAATTAGTGATGCGACCATATAGCGCGACGTGACATCCACGAGCCGCAGATCCGCAACGTCACCCGGACGAATGCCCGCTGCGGCACCGGCGGACGTAACGGTCGTATAGACCGAGCGCGACGGATCGAGCCGCTGTAACGTTCCGAGGTTCGGCAGTTGACCAAAGTCCAGATAGCCCGCGCCGATATCGGCAATGCACAGAAACGTGATGAGCCCAACGAGTAAGGCCCCGAGGGTTCGGTTCATGTCCTGCGTTTCGACGCGGCGACGTATGCGCCTATGCGGGGTTCAGCTCGGCGAGACGTGCGCGCAGAATTGCGTTCTCGCGTTCGCGTTCTATAGCGTGAAGGTGCTCGTATGCAGTGGCCGCCGCATGCGCCAAACCGGTGAGGAGCCCTTCCTCTTCGTCATCGATTGCTTCGCCGTCACGATGACCGCCGTAGAGCACGACGGCGATGACGCGACGTCCGACGACGACAGGCAAAGCGTAGACCGGCTTGCCTTCGCCGTTCGGTACGATAGCCTTCGACTGGGGCGCTTCGCCGAGCATGACGCCGCGATTCGCCGAGCGCGCGAAAAGCACGATCGGATCGTCGGCATCGAGCGACTGCGTTTCGTCGCCCCAGCCGGTAGCCGCCGTGCGTACGTAGTGACCGTCGTCGGCGCGGAAGAGCGCGGCTGACGAGAATCCCATGGCCGATGCGGTCTCCTCGGTGAGCAGCGACTCGATGGTTGCAATCTTCTCCGTAAAAGGAAGCGCGTGAACGATATGATGCATCCGCTGGAACGCACGATGACGGGACGCGAAGAAGACGCGTTCCGCGAATCGGTCGATACGCTTGTGCAGCGATCGAAGCCAGAAACTAAAACCAATGGCGATCCCAATTTCGAATACCGTCGCCAAACGCGCGTCTTCGAGACGGCGCGCAAAGAACCAATCGGCGAAGGCGAGCAGAGCGACCGGTATGGACGTCACCAATGCGTAGATGACGGCCCGTCCGCCAACGATACGAATATCGAGAATCCGGCCTTGCACCAGCGAGTACGCAAACGCGAACGGCGCCGGATTAAAGTTATAGAGATAGATCACCCACGGCGTGGCGTCGCGATTGACTACCTCATCGATAAAAAAGATGACTTGGGCGCCGACGTAGACCGCGATCGCGGCGGCGACCCAGCGCATGCGCGTCACTTCGGGGCCGCGTGCTCCCCAGAACCGGGTGACGTAGGCCGCTAGCCCGACAAAAACGCCGAGTACGACTAGCGTGCTGGACATCACATACAATAAGGAAGTAGCGCCCGTCCAGAACGCGGACTGATAAAAGTGCAGATAGTATATCGTGCCCCACAACGACACCGCTGGAACGATCGCACGGTCTACGATACGCCATTGCTCGAGCGGCCGGCCGGTCGGAAACCGCAAGCACAGATAGAGGAAACCGAGGTTGCCGAGCCAGACCGAAAAGCTCGCTTCCAGTGCAGACCACGGCGTCAGAATCGGCGGCGAAATGCGCAGCCACGCCGTATTATCGAGCGTCGCGTAAAAGTAGCAGAATCCGAAGAACGCGAGCGTCAACACGTCGGCGCGTGCGAACACTCCGGCGCACGCCAGTCCCATGAGCACCACTGCCCACAGAAGCGAGAGCAGGTCGTACGCGATCTTACCTGCATCCAGCGAAGAGACGCGGGCGACGACCATCGCCGCGATCGGCTGGCCGCCGCGAAGTACCGGTAACGCCACCGCCTTTTGAACCGGAAACCAGCCGTCCCATAACCAGAGGTGCATCAGCGATCCGGTACGGGCGAAATCGACGCGGTCACCTTTTTGCAGACCGGCCGCCGCGGCTGCCGAACCGGGCGTCACCGACTCGACGAGGCCGCTCGCAGCGTTGATCGATACCCCGACCGCAGCGGGCGACGCGTACGCACCAAAATCGCAGGCGACGCGGATGACCGAATGCGACAGCCCCAGCAATGCGACGGCGATGGCAAGCCAACGAACGAATACGGCGTTCTTCACAACTTTTACGGTGCATTATCGAAAACTGGCGACAACGCCTCCGCAGACCAGCGCCCAGCCGTCGACCATGACGAAGAGCAGGAGCTTCACCGGGAGCGAAATCACCGGCGGCGATAACATCATCATGCCAAGTCCCATGAGCATCGCGGCCACTGCCAAATCGATGGCGACGAACGGCAGATACAGCGCGAATCCAATCGCGAACGCGCTGCGCAGCTCGCCGACGACGAACGCCGGCAACAACGTGGTCAACGGAGCTCGGTCAGGCGGCTCCGGCGCTCGGCGCGCTATTCGGTCGAAAAGTTTCACGTCCGCAGCGTGGGCCTGTCGAAGCATGAACGCACGAACCGGCTCTACGGCTGCACTGACGGCTCGCGCCGGCGAAAGCGCGCCGCGTTGATACGGCGCGAGCGCTTCGCGATCGATACGCTGCAAGGTCGGCGTCATGACGACGAGGGTCAACGCAAAAGCCAGCCCGGTGAGAATAGCGTTGGGCGGCAGCGCCGACGCACCGATCGCCGAGCGCACCAGCGATAGTACGACGACGATGCGCACGAACGACGTGCACATGATCAGCAAAAACGGAATGACCGACAGGAGCGTCAGTCCCGCAAGCACGTCGAGCGGCACCGTCGCGTGCGACTTGAGCCCCAGCGACAGCAGCGCGTCCACGTAAAGAAGCGTAACGCTGCGGCGTTACGCTTCGATGATCGACTTAAGAACGAACGATTACTACGTCGGGCGCTGAATTAACTCGGTGACGCGAACGCCGAAGTTGTCGTCGACGGCAACCACTTCGCCGCGGGCGATGAGCTTATTGTTGACCAGCAGATCGACGGGGCCGCCGGCCAGACGATCGAGCTCGATGATCGAGCCGGTTCCGAGCTTGAGGACTTCCGCGACGGACATCTTGCAGGTGCCCAGCTCCGCGGTAACTTGCAGCGGGACGTGCATGAGCACCTCGATGTTCGCCCCGTCGCGAACCTTCTTCGGGTCGATGGTCGTCATGCTATAGATCCCTCAATTTCGAAAGCGTATCGGCCGTCGCGTACGCCGCAGGTTCCGGTGGCCAGCGTTCGCCCGCCAATTCGCAGGCTCCCGCGAAGGGTGCTTGGTCGAGTTATCGGCACGACGTCGCCCGGAGCCAATGCCGCAAGCCTCTGGGCCGTGACCTCTTCGAGCTCCAAAGTGACGCTCGCTTCCAAAGGAAGATCGGCAAGGTCGTGCGGGGTAAGCGCCGGGACCGCGTCCGGCACGAGGTCGCGGGAGACGGCAATACCGACGCGGGCAGCGACCGGTTGATCGATCGCCAACTCGAGGTACGCCGCAAACGACCCGAGTGCGGCCGCCGTACCGGCGACGGCCTCGCGCTGCTCGCCGCACAGGGTCACGAGCGTCCCCGTCAGCGCAGCCGCTACGCGATCGAGCACGTCGCGCTCGAGCGGCGAA
Organism: Candidatus Baltobacteraceae bacterium; assembly: GCA_036488875.1. Lineage (NCBI taxonomy): Bacteria > Bacillati > Vulcanimicrobiota > Vulcanimicrobiia > Vulcanimicrobiales > Vulcanimicrobiaceae > Vulcanimicrobiaceae bacterium. The sequence goes on from DASXGW010000011.1 coordinate 62,479, forward strand.
AGCCGCAAATGTTCCGGCCGGGAACCCGGCGACTCGCCGAACGCCGCCGCGACCACCGCTTTCGCGTCGCATTCGCGCAGGACGATCGCGGCGTCGGCGACGTTGCCGCGCACGCGATACGTGTATGCGGATCGGCCGATGATCTCCCACGCACTCGCATCGGGAATCTCCGGTTCCAGAACGCTCAGCACGACCGGCACGCCGAGCAGCGTCGTAAGCCGTTCGCGCACGTTCGCGGCAACCAGACATACCGCGTTGAGCGGCAAGCACGAACGCTCGGCAAAGCACAACTTACCATCGCGGAATATCAGCTTTTTCATTTTACGAGATCCATCGCCGTTTTTCCCAACCCCGACTTTGCCGTCTCGGCGGCGGTCAACGCATCGAACGCGACGTACGCCGCCTTTAGCCGAGCGAGGCTCTCGTCGAGGTAGACGCCGCTGCCGCCGCGCCGCATCCGCGAAATAACCGGAAGACCGGCTTCACCCGGTAACCCGACGTGCGGGATGACGCCCTCCGGCGCGAACGACGTGCTGCCGTCTTCGGTTTGCAACCGCGTTGCCGCTGGAAACTTTGCAATCGCAATGCGTCCCACCGTAACGCGACGCGCTTCGCGCCGTCCGCTTCGGGGATCGATCGCGGTCCTGGCATAGCTCAACGTTCCGTCGCTGTCGATTCGGACGTCGCGCGTACGATTCAACGCGTCGTCGACGTCATCGACGCGTAACTCGCTCAGCGATGCACCGGCGATAGAGCTGCCGAGGATCGGGCGGTCTTGCGCGTCCACCAACGCGCCCGATGCGACCTGAAACGCACCGTCGCGCGTGTATGCCGTACCTCCGTCGGACGTGCGAACGACGAAATACGTACCGTCGGGCACCGCAACCGAGAGCGGGTCGAGCGTAAACTGCGCCGGAGCGTTGGTTGACGCAACGTCGTCGTTTCCCGGGACGGCTCCCGGCGTAAACGCGCGGCGGACGTCGGCGGCGCGTTCGGCAATGCGGTCGAGCGCCGCGCTCAGCGACGGGTTCAAAAACACTGCACGCCTCGGGATGCGAGCGCAAAGCGTGCCTGAGCCAAGGCACGTGCAACGGCTTCTCGCAAAACGGGAGCACACACCGCAACCAAGCGCACGCGCCCTTGCGACGCCTGTACCGTGACGTGCACGCGCTTGCCGGCGGCCGTAAAGGTTGCTCGATGCGTCGCCGATCGCGGATCGAGGAATTTTCGCTCGATGCGCCGCGCGAGCGGTGACCGGTGTGCGCGCCGATCGATGTCGGAAGCCGCAACCGCACACCGCTCGCGATCCTTAGCGGACTTCTTTTGCCCCTGATGTATGAAAGCGGTACCGGGATGCCGCTCGCGCGGCGCCGGCGCCGCCACCGGGCGCTTCCTTCGCGAAGCCGGCGGTGAGCTTTGCGGCTCTCGAGGCGCTTGATGCGGTTTTCCCGACGCACGGTGGAGCGCCGAATACCACGCTTGCGAGAGCGCGCGCCGGTCGATCGCGGCCAGCGGCGCCGCCAGCACGCACACGTTGAGTTCTTGCGTCATCATGCCAGCATCGTCGCGCCCCGACGTAGCCGCGCGGTAAAGAGACTATGACCGAAGCGTGAGCGCGACTACGGCGAGCGGCCCCTGCCGTTATCGAACGATCTCGTCGGATCCAAAAACAGCGCGCGGTGCGACAGATCGAAGGTGAAGACGAAGTTTTTCAGCGTTCCGAGGCCGATGTTGCCCGCCTCGTTACGATCGGCGAACGCTCCGTTATCGGCGAGCATCACGTCGGTGTAGCGGTTGTACATTTTGTACGGTCCGAGGTCGATTTCGTTGACCATCGCCCGTACCGCGGCGCTTCCTCCACCGACCCCGCTGTTCTGCGCGTAATGGCTTCCGGCATAGAACACCGCGCTGGGATGATCGCGCGCGAACGCGTGAAAGACGAGCAGCTCGTTGGAGTTGCCGGTATCGAGCAGAAATCGTCCGGGCACGCCGTTGATGGTCGTCGCCGTTTCGGGCAACTCTCGATCGGTGTCGACCGTGATTTCGGTTCCTTGCGGCCGCAAGGTGCCCGGCTTGCCGATAGTCATCGTCAAACGGTCGGGGTCGATTCGCACCTCCGCCGCCGCGAAGAACGGGTAGCCCAGCACGCCGTCCACCGTGGCTGCGTGATACACGACCGCGTGAAGATCGACCACCGAGACGACGTGCAGCGGTAAACGCGCGTGCCCGATGTCGATCGCGTCGAGCGCGGCGACGCCCAGACCGCTGGTTCGTCGAGCGCCGCGTATTTCGAGCGTGCCTTCGGTTTTCAAGCCCAGCCGCCGCGCCGCGTCGGGATCCAAGAACACGCCCTGCGATCCCGTGTCGATGAGAAACACCAGCGGCGTAGCGCCGGCGGTGGCGCGCACGAATAGGTGGCCGCGATCGTACAGCAGGGGAACGGTCATCGGACCGTCGGCGTCGATCACGGTTGCCGCGAACGGCTCGAAGACGCTCGAATCGATCGGTTTATCGACGTCGACGCGGCTGACGTGCGAGGTGATGTCGAAGGCCGTGTCGCCGCTGGAGTCGACTTCGGAGTAGGGCACGAGCGCGCCGCCGACGAGACGATAGTCGTCGAACGTGGTCGTCACCACCGCGTCGCCGTCCACGTACGCCGTCCGGTCGATCATCGCGGTGTCGGCGTCGAGCGCCACGTCGTACGTCTCGCCGCCCGGCGGAGATACGCGAACGCGCCACACCTTACGCCCGTCGCGTAAGATCGCCGCGCCTTCGAACACGTCACTCTCGGGGTGCCGAGCGAAGTCGCCGGAGTCGATGAAATCGTCCGTAATCTGGCGCCTCTCCATGATGCCGCGTAAGGTCCGTACGTCGCCGTTGGCGTTTTGCACGTACTCCACGTCGCCCAGCCGCAGCGTTCGCTGCGAGCGTATGCCGATGACCTCGTCGTCGCGCTCGCGGTCGCCGTCGCGCCAACTCGTGAACGTTCCCTTCAGTCCCAATCCGTCGAGCGTACCGCTGGAAACGATCGTGTGCGGGCGTTTCACGCCCAGCGCCGTAAGCGCGTGCAAATGCGCGCGCAACACGTCGTTGAGCGACGGCGCATCGGCGCGCGCGTAACCGGTCGCAAGCAGCGCGGCCGCGAGCGTACCGCACGGAACGATCTTAGCGAGGAACTTGAGCTTTATATTTGGCGAAGCTGGCCAGAACGTTTTGAACGTAGTTTTGCGTTTCGGCATACGGCGGAACGCCGTTGTACTTCTCGACGGCACCCGGTCCGGCATTGTAGGCCGCCACCGCTAGCTCGGTATTTCCGCCGAAGCGGTCGAGCAGGCCGCGAATATAGCGCGTACCGCCCCAGACGTTCTGGGCCGGATCGTACGCGTCGGTAACGCCTAAGCCCGACGCCGTGCCGGGCATCAGCTGCATCAAGCCCTGAGCGCCGACGTTCGAGGTCGCATTGGCGTTAAACCCGGACTCGTTGGCGATGATCGCCTTGATCAGCGACGGATCCACGTTCCAAGTCGCGGCGTTGGCGCTCACGAGCCGGTCGATCTCGTCAGGCGCCACGGGCGCCGGAGCGTTTGGAGCCTGCGCGAACGAGATTCCGTCGCCGTCGGTGGCCGGCTGGCCGCCCTGCGAGGCAAGCGCGGCTGAGACGAGCGCGCCAAACGACGTGTTGCCTAACCGAGACGCATCGAGAACCGGAAGCCCGTCGGGGCCGACGCCGCTGGCGGCGTCTGCCGGAAGGGTGCTCGGCTGCGGCATCGGCGCCACGGCCGAGGTAATCTCCGCAATGCGCCGGTTGACGGCGGCGATGTCGCTATTGATGTCCATCGGGTACCTCCAAAGTATCGGCAAGATCCGCCAGAGCCGCCACCGATGCGGCCGCATCCGCCGGCGCAAGCTCGCGCACAAACCGCTCGATGCGCTCCTCCGCCGCGACCGCCGCGAGGGCTGCCGCTTCGACCGGCTGGATTCCCAAGGATCGTGCGTCCGCCGTCCGATCGAGGACGGCCATCGCGGCGCGGACTCGAGCCGCGCACTGCGCGTGCGCGCCGTCGACGATCGACGGCATCGTACGGCTCGCACTCGCCAAAACGTCCACGGCTGGAAACCGTCCTTCTCGCGCGAGACGGTCCGACAACACGAGATGTCCGTCGAGCAGTGCGCGCGCGGCGTCGCTTACCGGATCGCGGTCGTCGCCGTCGTTGAGCACCGTTGCCACGAGCGTGATCGATCCGCTTGCCGTCGGACCGGCAACCTCAATTAGCCGTGCCATCTCGCCAAAGACGCTCGGCGGATATCCGGCACGACCCACGCTTTCGCCGGCGCCGGTCGCGCGCTCGCGCAGCGCACCCGCTACGCGCGCCAAACTGTCGAGCACGACGAGCACGTGCAAACCACGCTCGCGCAGCGCCGTCGCGTGCGCTAACGCGACGACCGAAGCTCGAATCCGCTCGGCCGCCGCGCGATCGCTCGTGGCACACACGATCGTCGTTCGCGGGTCTCTGCGTTCGATCCACCGCTGCGCTTCGCGGCCACGTTCCCCGACCAACGCAATCACCACGGCGTCGGCATTGCATCGGTCGACGATCGATTCGATCAGCGTGCTCTTCCCGGCTCCCGGCGATCCAAAGATACCGACGCGCGCTCCGCGCCCAAACGTGAGCAGACCGTCGACGACGCGAACCCCCGTCCAAAACGGCTCGCACACCGGCCCTCGTTCGTTGGGGCGCGGAACGCGCAGCGTGACGCCGACTCGCCGGCCGGCCAGCGGTAATCCGCCATCGAGGGGTACTCCGTCGTGATCGATCGCACGCCCGAACGCGCAGGTTCCCAGCGACAGTGCCGTCACGACGCAACGGTATCGAGAACGCCGGCAAGCCGAGCCCCTAACGATACGTCGATCGTGCCGCTGCGCGTTTCGAGCAGGACGTCGCCGCGCCGTAACGAGGCATCCGCGACGACGTCGAGGCCGGTACCGGCGACGTGTGATGCTTCGTCGGGGTGAACTCGTACGCGCACGACGCCTTCGGCCAAATGCCGTTCGCACGCCTGCTCGACGATCGCTTCGAGATTCGCCGGCGCCAACGTGAGCTCGCGCGCGAGCACGCCGGCCGCGACGTCGCACAGCACGTTACGCACCGTTACGTCGACGGCATCGCGAACCGCAGCGCGAAATCGCCGGACGTCGCCCACTGCCTCACGGGCGAGCGGGATCGCTTCCTCCACTGGAGCCGGAACCGTTTCGATGGGTTCGTTTTCGGGTTCGCTCGCATCGAACAGCAGGTCGCGTAACGGAATGAATCGATCAGCCATGACGGCGTAAGTACTCCTCGGGATCGCCCAGAAGCGGGCTCAGCGGCCGCTGCATTCGGCGAACGATCGCCTCGCGCTCGTGCTGCGGATAGAGTTCGAGCACGGCCGCGGCGGTCGCCGCCGGCAACGCGCTGATGATCGCGGCGGCGGCGTGCGGCGGTTCGTGTACGAGCGCGGTACGCACTCGCGCGGGCGCGAGTCCCGATACTGCGTGCGAGGCATCTCGCACCGCGGCTCGTTCCAGCACGGTAGACGCGAACGATGAGAGCACCGGCAACAGCAGCCGGACGATAATCACGGCGCCGATCGCGATAACGACCGCGGGAGCGAGCGGCACGATCGTTCCATAGAGAAGCCACCAGACGTCCTTGCGCGCCACCGCCGGACGGTGAAAATCGACGGCTTGCACCGCGAGCGTGTCGCCTCGTTTGGGATCGAATCCGACCACGGCTGCAGCCAAATCGCGTACTTTTGCGAGATCGAACGCACGCGCTTCGTCGATAAAGATTCCGGTCGAAAGCCGCCGGATCGATCCCGCCGGTGTTTGCACGATGGTTTCGCGCGTATCGCTTCCGCGATCGTCGTTGACGTCGTCGCGGCGATAGTGCTTGGATCCGTCCGCATAGGATTCACTGCGCGTCGCGCGTCCGATGGCGACTTGGCCGGCCGGCGCGCGCCGAACGTCTCGCCGCGCAACGCTATCGACGGTATACTCGGCTCGCACTCGAACGATCGCCGCTCCGGTTCCCAGAGCGGCGTCGAGCGCCGACTGAAGCGATGTTTGCAGCGCGACGGCCTCCTCGCCGTCATCGCCCGCACCAAGCGCCACACCGCGATCGTCGAGAATCGTCACACGCGCGGGGTCGAGACCGGTTACGGCGGCGGCAACGAACGATCGTATGCCGTTGACGGCCGCTTCGCTAAGGCGCGTTCCGGGACGAAGCGCGAGCCGGACGCTGGCGCTGGCATCATCGGTGGATTCGTCGGCAAACTCGGCCGGCTTGGCCGGCGCGACGATCACGCGAGCGTCGTCGACGCCGTCGATTCCTCGCAAGCCCGCTTCAATGTCGCCCGCCAGACCGGCGCGCGTTTGGGCGTCGATCACCGATTGCGGAGTCAACACGCCGATGCTCGCGAGTGCCTCGCCGGTCGTCTCGACGTGCGCGTGAGGAACGCCCGAAAGCGCAAGGCGCAGTAAGAGATCGTTTCGGCGTGACGTTTCGACGATCACGTTATCGGCCGTCGGCGTAAATGAGACGTTCCAGCTCGCCAAACGTTCCTGAACCTCCGCGAGCTGCTCGGGATGCAGCGGCGATGCAAACAACGCTTCGCGCGAGGGATGCGACGCGATCCCGATCGTGACGCTCAGTGCGACCGCGGCGAAACCGCCGGCGGCGAGCGCCGTTCGGACCGAGCGCGGCAGCATCTTCCAGCGACTGAGCAGGGGAGCTAGTTGGTGCATGCGTTACACTTGCATGTTGAGAATCGATTGGATGGCTTGCGTCGCGCGTCCGGCTGCGGCCGTCGCCACCGAGAGCGCGACGTCGGCGCGAGCGCGCTCGTAGATTGCGGCCTGAAGCGATCCGGCGCCGGCGGCAAACGCGTCCTCCGCGGATTGCGCGTGCTCCAGCGTCGATCCGAGCGCACGCGCGATATCGGCAAAGAACGTTGCGCCTTCGTCGGTTTTGGGTCGTTCCGGAGCGCCCGGAAGATCGGGGAGGAGGAGTTCGACTTTCACAACCGCCCCAGATCGATGGTCTTCTCCGCCAGCGTCTTGCCGACGTCGAAGAGTGCGGCGTTCGACTCGTACGCGCGCGAGGCGTTCATCACGGCGATCATTTCCGTAACCAGATTGACGTTCGAACCCCGCTCGGTGTGCGTGCCCGTGAACGCAACGCGCGCGCCGGCATCGTCGTCGAACACGCGAAACTGGGGAATCGCCCGAGCGTAGGTTCCTCGCGGTCCGGCCGCTTCGGCCGCTGCAACGTTGCGCGCAGCCACGTCGAGTGCCGCGCGCTGCGCGTCCATGCCGGCAGCCGCAGCATCGAGCAGGTCGAGGTTCATCGCGCCACCGACTTGATCTCTTCGAGCCGCGCGTGTTCGGCCGTTAATAAGGCCTCGGTGAAGATTGCCGCTTGCGCGGTGCGGGCCATCGCCGCGTCCGCGCTGCGGCCCGCCGAGCCGCCCGCGTCGGCGTTCGCCACGCGGTTCTGCGCGTCACGAAGCTCAAAATGCGCTCGCTCGAGCGCGGACTGCAGTGAATCTCCGACGTCAAACATGCACGTAGGCTACCGCGGCGCGTTGTACGAAAGATGACCCGCAGATGAACGGATCTTGGCTGAGGCGATGAATAAGGCACGCTTCGAAGCGTTTTCCGACGGCGTCTTCGCCTTTGCCATCACGCTGCTGATCCTGGGTATCGCGCTGCCCGAGGCGCGCTACGCGAACAACGGTCAACTAGCGGCGGCGTTGCTTCACCTCTGGCCGAACGTCGTCGCGTACGCGCTGAGCTTCGCCGTGATCGGCATCATGTGGCAGAATCACCACGCGCTGTTCCGCCTCATCGAACGCGTCGACCGCACGACCGTCTTTCTCAACCTTCTGCTGCTGGCCGGAGCGGCGTTCATTCCGTTTGCCACCAGCACGCTTGGCACGTATCCCACCATGCCTGCGTCAGCGTTTCTCTACGGCGTCGTACTTTCGTATTGTGCGACCATCTATAATGCCTTGCTCGCGCATCTCGTTCGCCGGCGCGCGTTCCTCGACACCGTCGGCGGTGCGACGATCGCGTCGACCGTTCTCGCCTATCGCATCGGTTGGGCGATCTACGTCGTCTCGACGCTGCTCGCGCTGGTTGCTCCGGCGGTAAGCTTCGCTGCCTACCTTGCCGTAGCGGGCTACTACCTGATCCCGCGCGGCATCGACGCCGATATGTAAGGCATGAACGTTCGTTGCGCGGGGTTGCTCGCGTTCATCGTCGTCAGCGGCTGTGCGCGAAACGCCGGCTCGCCGCTGCCGGCCGCTGCTTCTGCCGCGCTCTCTCATCGCTCCACGTCGAACGCACTGCTGCATGCCGCAGTCGGGTTTAGCGTGGACACGCCGGTACGAGCCGCGACTGCGGCCGGGCAGGGCATTACGTCGACGATTCTGTACGGCGGCTCGCCGAGTCCCGGCTCCGCGCTCGAAAAGGCGCTGGAGTCGCACGATATCGGCGTGATCGACGGCGGCATTTCCTCGATTCTGTTTTATTGGGAATGTCACCGCACGCATTCGGTGGCGCCGCCACCATCGAGCTACTCGCGTAACTACTACTGTCAGACCGACGAGAATACACGCATTTCCTCCGACGCCGCCGCACTCGCATACGTATCGCGCCTGCTCGACCGCGACGTGAAGCGGCCATACGTCATCGGCTACTGGGTGCTCGACGACTGGGCGTCGTGGGATCCCGGCAGCGGCCGAAACCTCTTACGAAAGATTCACGCGCTCGTCGCACAAAAGACTCCGGGGCGCCCGGCGGTCTGCGGCTTCGGTGCGGGTTTCGGCAAAGGCACGACCTACTATTGGGATCCTGGAACGGCGGCAAACTACTCCAACACCGGCTGCGATGTTGTCGGCTGGTACAACTACACGCCGTTCGGCAAGCACAAGCCGTCGAGCGGAGTAAACTATAACTGGTCGATGCACGGGCTTTTGCCGGCGATGTCGCGCTCGCTCGAAAAATACGGCTGGGACATCTCGCGTACGCCGCTCATGGGCATCGGACAAGCCTGGGGCGGCCGCTATAACGGAAACCATTATCAGCCCGGTATTACCACGAACGAAATACGGACGCAGGCGGCGGCATTCTGTGCTTTCGGCGCGAGCATCATCTCTTGGTACGCGTGGGACGACAGTGGGGACAACGCGCAAACGCTAACGCCGAATGACTCGCCGGCTGTGGCGACCGGGATCAAGGCGGGGTTGAGCGCTTGCCGCGCAACGTGGGCCAGGTAGCTACTTGGCTACCGGCAGTCCGTCGCCGTCGAGCGGCACGCCGAGAATCAAACGCGTGACCTCGTTATAGTTTTGAATGCCCGACGCGATCCGATTGCTTTTGAGATAGACGTTGTACGTGCGCCAGGTCCAGTGCGCGAGCAGCACGTTGATGTGGCGCGCGTCGCGGCGGCGAATCGCGGCGAAATCTTGCCACACCAGCGGTACGAACTCACTGTGGCGGTAGCGCGCCTTCGGGGGCAGGTACAAAAAAAGTTCGAGCCAGCCGGAATACTCGATGACGGGATCGTTCGAACGCAGGCACGTGAGGATCGCGGCGTAGTTGGCTTCGTCTTCGCGCGCGTACGCGCCGACGTGCGTCCACTCATGCGCCATGTCGAAGGGCTTTTCGAACCACAATAAATCGCTTGCGGTTTGTACGGTAAGTGAAAACGGGTTGATGTAGCCGCTCGTTCCGGTCGCCTGCATGAACGGATCGGTGATCGTCGGTTTGGCCGGACCGGTCAGCGGTATCCAATCATCGCCGCCGCGCCGCACGACCGGCAGCCACGATCGCCGCAAGGACTCGAGGTCGAGCCGTTGGTCGGTGTGCGCGTGCGCCGCGGGCGCCAGCACGTTCATTTCGTGCATCGCACGGGCGCGCAGCACGTTCGCGGCTTGGGGTGTGACGCGGGCGGCATCGAACGAGAGCCGGGTCTCGACCGGGGCGCGCGCATAGTTCCAGCCCCAGCTCAGCTCGAACCACGCGACGTAGAGACCGAGAATCGCCGCGACGTCGAGCAGCGCTAGTCCCAGCAGCGCAACCGTGCGTTTGCGGCGCCGGAAGAACGCGACGACGCGCCACACGATGGCTGCGATACCGATGAGTCCGGCTAGGTCGCCAAGCGACCAAGGAGCCGGATCGGTGATCGAAAACGCGACGTGTTCCCAGCGCGGATAACCGCCGTTGACGTACGCGCGCTCGATCCACGCCGCGTCCGGCTGCCAGAGTAACAAAAAGACTCCGAGCGCAACGAGTGCGGCTCGGAGTCCGATCGAGAGAAAACCGCGCTTTAGCGTTTGCTGTATTGGAAGCGCTTACGAGCGCGCTTACGGCCGTACTTCTTCGACTCTTTTTCGCGCGGGTCGCGCGTGAGGAATCCGGCTTTACGCAGCGTCTCTTTGAGCGTTTCGTCCATCGCGAGCAGCGCGCGGGCAATACCGTGACGCACCGCTCCGGCTTGGCCGGTCACGCCGCCGCCTTCGGCCTTGACCACGACGTCGAAACGCGTGAGGCTCTGCGTCGCTTCGAGCGGCTGACGAACGATCTGCTGAAGCTGCGGACGCGGGAAGTACTCGTCGAACGGCTTTTTGTTCACCGTGATGATGCCTTGACCCAGCGTCAGCTTGACGCGGGCGATGGCGCGTTTACGGCGACCGGTGGCTGCGACGTTGTCGTTCAAACTCGGCTCCTAGAACAGCGGCTGCGGCTTCTGCGCGTCGTGGGGATGATTCGGACCGGTGTAGACGTTCAAGCGGCGCAGCTGCTCGTCGCGCGTGCGATTGGTCGCGAGCATGCCGCGCACGGCCGTCTCGATCAAACGCTCGGGATGCTTGTCGTGCATCTCGCGCGCGGTCTGCACTTTCAAACCGCCCGGATAGTTGCTGTGCCGATAGTACAGCTTCTGATCCCACTTCGCTCCGCCGAGTTCGACCTTGTCGGCGTTGATCACGATCACGTGATCGCCGTCGTCGATATGGGGCGTCCACGTGGGTTTATGCTTGCCGGAGAGTGCGCGCGCGATTCGTACCGCGAGCGTGCCGAGGCGTTGCCCGGCCGCGTCGACGATGTACCAATCGTGCTTGGTCTCGGCCGTCTTTTGAAGATAGGTCCGCATCACAACTCACGCATCTTACTGTAGTCGGCGTGCCTCGTCAAGCAAATTTCATCGGTAAAATCTACTTGACAAATATTTGACTAGTCAAATACACTTAGGCCCATGGACTCCGCACCTTTTGAGGCCGTGCTTCGCCTGGCCACCACCCACGCCCGGATCGTCCGAGAACTCGAGACGCGCATTGGCGGCCATCACGGGCTCGGCTTCTCCGAGCTGCGCCTGCTGCGAGCCCTGGCGGCCGCGCCCGATCACCGCTTGCGCCCCACCGACCTCGCCGCCGAGCTGGAGATGACCGCCTCGGGGGTAACCCGAGCCATTCTGCCGCTCGAGAAGCGGGGGATCGTCAAGCGCGAGTCCGACCCGCAAGACGCCCGCGCCAGCCGGGTGACCCTCACCGCCGCCGGCCGGTCGTTGGCCGAGCACGCGTCGGTTACCGCCGCCGAAACGACGGCCAAGCTCATGCGCCGGCTCAGCGTCGGCCAAATCAAGCAGTTAGAGCGCTTGCTGACCGAAATCGGCTGAGCCGAAATAGCTAGGCCGCTGGGCCGTCGGGTGGTGTTCGTCAAGGCAAAATCGCGCGACGATCAGACTCGTGCGAGTGGCAGGATTTCGCGAGAAACCCAACGCGCAAGCGGTAGCGGTTATCCTCAAGAATCACGGTTACGAAGTCGAGACGATCGGCCTCGCCGATGAGGCGAGCTCTCGACCGCTTGGAGAAATGCCCGACGCCGTCGCGTCGGCATTTTGGGCGAGCGCGTTCGTCTTGAGCAACTGCGAAAGCGAGTACTTTCGAGAAGTCGTTGTCGACAACTTCGGCACGGTGCTTTGGCAGCACCGCCCTCGCAGCACTTAGCGTCGAACGTTAGGCGAGCGGAACAAAGGCGGTTCGCCAAAGGAATCATAGCCGTCCTCGTACCGCACGCCGGCAAGGTAGAGCCCGTGCGGGGGCGCGTTATGTCCGGCTGCGGCGCGATTACGCGCGCCCAGGATGCGCGCGAGGCCGGCCGAGTCGCGGCGTCCTTGCCCACACTCCACGAGCGTCCCGACGATGGTGCGAACCATGTGGTGTAAAAAACCGTCCGCGGCAATTTCGATACGAATGGTATTTTCATAGGCCGAAAGAACCAGCCGCTTTACGGTGCGCACGGTGACACCGCTCTCCGGAACCACCCCGCAAAACGAACGGAAATCGTGTTCGCCGATCAAGTGTTGCGCTGCGTCGCGCATGCGCTTGAGGTCGAGCTCGCGCCACACGTGGTACGCGCGTTTCGCCAACAGCGCCGACCGCGTCGAGCGATTGAGAATGGCGTAGACATACGTGCGTTCGCGCGCGGAGAAGCGCGCCGAGAACCCTGCGTCGACGACCGCGCTGTCGCGCACGCAAACGTCCGGCGGCAACGCGCTATTGAGCGCGAGGGTCAGACGTTCGAACGGAAACGCCGCCGCGGTAGAAAGAGAAACGACCTGACCGGTTGCGTGAACGCCGGTATCGGTGCGTCCCGCGCACACGAGCTTGACCGGCTCGCAAAAAAAATCGGAGAGCGCGGCTTCCAGGACGCCGGCGACGGTTCGAACCTCCGGCTGCCACTGGAAGCCGCAAAACTCAGTGCCGTCGTATTCGACGGCGAAACGAACGGTGGTTAGGCGGTTGCCGGAGTCGTCCGGCGCGGAACCTCGCGCTTCTCGTCGAGATCGAGCAAGTCGGCCCAAGCTGTAACGTCCGTGCGGTCCGGCGCTATTTGGTTACGCAGCTCGAGAAACGCCGCACGCGATCCCTCGTTAGGAGGCTCATGCGTGACCCATTCACGGTTCCAGCGCGTGATCTCCTCGGCCGTCTTGGCGGCGACATAGGGGCGCGTGAAGGTCTCAATGTCCGTGTCGCTCTTCGCGCTCTTGATGGCGTCGAGAAGCTTCGCGTGATCGATCCCGAGGAAGCCGAAGACGGCCTGGTCCATCGGGCAGTTGTAGTGGTACTCGCCCACGTTTCCGTGCGCGACGGCCCGGCCTTTGTCGATCGTCCGGCCGAGTTGAACGACGCCCTGCCACTTGGCATGAACGCTGCGGGGGTAGCTCTTTGTAAGATCCATGCTCCCCACAACCTAACCAACTTAAAGTAGGTTGCACGGGAAAAGTAGCCTGGTGCTATCCGGCCTCACACCCGGCGTGGCGACAGCCGCACCGGGCGTGCGGCGGCGCATCGCCGTCTTTGATATCCAGATCGCGGCAGCGGTCGCTGCAATACGTCTGCCCTAAATCGACAAAGCACGTGCACTGTTCGTGCCGGCACTTCTGCCCGTCCATATTGCTATTCTAGCCGTGTTGGCGCTGAAGCGGGTAGAGCAGCACGTCGCGGATCGAGTGCTGTCCGGTCAACAACATCACGAGACGGTCCATGCCGATGCCGATGCCGGCCGTCGGGGGCATGCCGTACTCCAGTGCGCGCACGTAGTCCCAATCGGGATCGGGCGTCTCTTCGTCGCCTTTGGCACGATCGGCGATCTGCGCTTCAAACCGCGCGCGCTGGTCGTCGGGGTCGTTGAGCTCGGTAAACGCGTTGGAGATCTCCATGTGCGCGCAAAACAGCTCGTAACGATCGACGAGATCCGGATCGCCGGCTTTGCGCTTGGCCAGCGGCGAGATCACCACTGGGTAATCCATCACGAACGTCGGGTTGATGAGATGCGGTTCCGCGATGCGTTCGAAGATCTTGTCCAGCGCGTGACCGTGCGTCGGCGAGTCGGGCAGCCCGAGCTCTTCGAGAATCTTCGCCGCGCCGTCCGGCTCGAGCAAACGATTGCGCCCGTACTTTCCACCGCTGTGCTGTTCGATCGCCCCCAGATAGGTCGTTTTCGCGAACGGCCGCTTGAACGAGATCGCGTTGCCGTCGTGCTCGAGGCTATCCTTACCGTCGGTTGCGATGCCGACGAGATGCGCGATCAGCGCCTCATTGAACGCGAGCATGTCGTGCACGTCCCAGTACGCCACGTAAAACTCGAGCATCGTGAACTCGGGGTTATGGGTCGTGTCGATGCCTTCGTTGCGGAAGATGCGGCCGACTTCGTAGACACGCTCCATGCCGCCGACGATCAGCCGTTTGAGGTTGAGCTCGGTGGCGATGCGCAGCTGCATGATTTGATCGAGCGCGTTGCAGTGCGTGGTAAAGGGCCGCGCCGCGGCGCCGCCGGCGACGTGCAGCAAAGTTGGCGTTTCGACTTCGTAAAAACCGTTATCGTCGAGGAAGCGGCGCGTCTCGGCGATGATTCGGCTGCGCAAGAACATCGTGTCGCGCACGTCGGGGTTTACGATGAGATCGACGTAACGCTGGCGATAGCGCTTCTCGACGTCTTGCAGACCGTGCCACTTGTCGGGCAGCGGCATAAGCGACTTCGACAGAATCTCGGCGCGCGTGACGTGCAAGGTCAGCTCGCCCATCTTCGAACGAAACATATAGCCGCGCAAACCCACGACGTCGCCGCGCTCGAGGTGGCTCCAATCGGCGAACGCCTCTTCGCCGATCTCGTCCTTTCGAACGTAAAGCTGGATGCGTCCACTGCGGTCGGCAACGTCGGCGAAGATCGTTTTGCCCATCGTACGCTTGGACATGATGCGTCCGGCGATGCTCCAGGCTTCCGCGTCGGCGCTTTGTCCGGGAACTAAAAATCCGTACCGTTCGGTAAGCTCGGCTGCGGTCGCATCGGCCTCGAAGCGCGTCTGCGCGAACGGATCGCGACCGCGCGAACGTAAAGCGGCCAGATTTTCGCGTCTGGCCGCTACGAGGGCTGCTTCGGTTTTGCCGAGATCTTCGTTCACGAAGCCTTCTTAGCGGCGGCTTTCTTTGGAGAGTTGCTTTTTATCGCTTCGATCTTATACTTCACGACGCCGCGCGGCGTGGTGACGTCGACGGTGGCGCCTTTTTTGTGACCGATCAGCGCGCGCCCAAGCGGCGATTCATTGGAGATTCGGCGATTCGGCGGATCGGCTTCGGCCGAACCGACGATCGAAAACTCGTAGTTCTCGTTGTTCTTGAGGTCTTTCACCTTGACGATGCAGCCGAGATGCACTTCGTCGGCGGCGTACTCGGACTCGTCGATGAGGCGCGCGTTGCGAATCATGCCCTCGAGTTTGAGGATGCGGCCCTCGATGAAAGCCTGCTCTTGCTTAGCGTCTTCGTACTCGGCGTTTTCGCTCAGGTCGCCGTACTCTT
This sequence comes from Candidatus Baltobacteraceae bacterium, assembly GCA_036488875.1. NCBI lineage: Bacteria > Bacillati > Vulcanimicrobiota > Vulcanimicrobiia > Vulcanimicrobiales > Vulcanimicrobiaceae > Vulcanimicrobiaceae bacterium. The sequence continues at coordinate 77,878 of DASXGW010000011.1, forward strand.
TTGCCTGACGAATGCGGTCGTTGACTTCCCGGCGATGGACGGTCTTGAGCTCGTCGAGCTCCTGCTCTAGTTTGGACAGTCCCTCGGCCGTCAGGACGATCTCTTTATCGTTCAACTACAGACCCTCGCAAAGGGAACCTTACGGCTGCTTTCAGCCTCCGGACCCATATAGTTTGATGGCGCCCTCGCGGACGCTGGCGCGGTGGATTCGGGAGGGCAAAACCTTACCCTGCTCCGGCTACTCCCGAACCGCGCTCGGGACCGCTCGCAGGCCGCCTCGCGTCTTGGGGGCTCGCCAGAGCGCGAACAATATACCCAGCAAGAGGCCTGCCCACGCGTAGCTTTGCGTGACCCGATCTTCGAAGCGCACGGTCGCGGCCAGCACCCCCAGCAGAGCCGCAGCGCCCAGCGCCGGTACGACGACACCAGCCCAGCGTGCGTTTTCGTCGCCTAGGAAGCGCCGCACCGTTGCGGCCGCGCTCAGGACGAACAATGCCCCCAGAAAAACGGAGCTAGCCGTAACGACCGTGTTGAGCTGCGCGTTGGCGCTCGTCGAGTAGCCGGTGATCAGTTGGCAGATCGTCGTCAGCACGGCCACGATGGCCAGCGCCCACAGCGGCTCGTTGCGCGCGTCGAGCTTACCGAGCGCGCGCGGCAGCACGCGGTCGCGACCCATGGCGAACAGCGAGCGCGAAAGGTAGAGAATCGTCGTCCACAACGTCGAGAGCGTGGAAACCATCACCGCGACGACGATGAACCATCGCCACATCCCGCCGCCGAGGAGCACGCTGACGTACTCGAGCGAATCGGCCGCGTTATCGGCAAAGCCTTTGGGCGTTCCCAGATGCAAGAACGCCATCATGCAAAAGACGAGCACGATGGTCGTGACGATCAAACCGACGATGCCGCCGCGCCCGGACGCACCCGGATCGGCGGCCATCTCCTCGCTGGTCGAAGCGGAAACTTCCCAGCCGTCGCTCATCCAAATGCCGAGCGTCATCGCGGTTGTAAAACCGGCAAACGTCAACGGAACCGCACCGTTGGTCGAGCCGGCAGCTGCGTGCACCACCGGATGCGGTACCACGTACGACGCAACGGCGGCCGCCATCAACACGAGCATCTCGAACGCGAGCGCAGCGAACGTTACCATGGCCGTCGGGCGCAAACCGACGTAGAGCAGCACCGTGCTCGCAACGATCCAGATCGCACCGACCCCGGCGACCCAGTGCGGTTCCTGCGCGAGCTGTGGTGCGACCAACTCCAGCGTGTAGCTTCCGGCCGGTACGGCGATCGCCATCGTCGCGAAGAAGTTCGAGAGAATGAGCAGCCACGCGCCGTAGGCGCCGATCCAGTTTCCAAACTCCATGCGAATCCACGAATACGACGATCCGGCATTGGGCGCAACGCGCGAGAGCATCGCGAACGAAACCGCGATGCACAGCATGATCGCCGACAGCGACGTGAGCGCGAGCGGCGCGAACGCACCGGCTGCCGCAACCACCGGCCCCATCGTCGACGCTAACGAATACGCCGGTCCCATCGACGCCGACGCCAGCACCGACACGTCGAAAAACCGCAGCACCTTTGGCAGCCGCTGCTGCGGCTGTTCCTCACGCGGCTTAGCGACGGCCACTATTCAGGTTCACCACGCGGGGCTTGAGGTGGAGCTCGTGGAGGACGCGCTCGTAATCTTCGGGCGTAACGTCACTCCACTTTTTACCGAGCAGCGCGAGCAGCGCAGCCTCGATCACGTTCGTCCCGAACGAGCGGCCGCCGAAATCGGGCGTCGTCGTGATCAGCATCTTTACGCCGCGAGCCTTCAGCTCGTCAATGTTGGCCGGAGTGACCGTGTTGGTCAGCACGATCTTGCCGTCGAGCCGGTCGGGCATGAACTGCCGCATGAAATGGAAGTCGCCGGCGATGATCTCCGCCTCTTCATAATACTGCGGATACTTCGGCTCCGGCGGTTTTTCTTGCTTTTTCCCGGTGGGATAAAAGAACTGGAACGGCAGCTTGCAGGCGTCGGGCAGATACTTTTCCGCGAGCTCCTCGAACTCGTGCAGTCCGCGCACCGGCTTGTCGAGGTCGAGCGCGAAGATGAAATCGCCGAAGAGCACGTCGGCGCCCGCATCGACCAGCGCCTGAGCCATGCCGAACCGGTCGAGCGCGCTGACCATCAGCACGTGCTTGCCGCGGAGATCGATGCCAAGGTCGTCCTGCATAAAACGCACCGCCTCGCGCTCCAGCGTGTTCTTGAGCCCGCTGCCGTCCACGGCCGGCGTGACCTTCGCCGCTTCGAGCAGGCGCAGTCCGTCGCGCAGCGCGTAGCGATGCTTGCCCGCGTAGAGATAGACGTCGATGCCGCCGAGCCCGATCGCGTCGACGTGGCCGTCGAGTTCCTTGACCTTTGCGATCGCGACATCGAGCTTACCGTCGGTTCCGACGCGCGAGATATCGAAATCTTCGCCCATAAGATTGACGTGCGCGCTGTGATCGCGTGTCGACGATCCAAGCGAAACGCTGACGACCTTCTTCACGCAACCACCTCTTTGCGGCGTTTCGCGGCGGCGTCGCGCGTCGCGGCGATCTTCTCCGGCGTGATCGCCGCGTCGAACGCGCGCATGCCGGCAAGCGTAAAACCATTTTTCGTCGCGAGCGCTTCGATTTCCACGACTTTCGCCAAATCGATACCGCGCCCGAGCGTGAACGGCTCGAAGCGGCCTTCCAGCGCGAGCACCATCGTTTCGCTCATGCACGCTAGCGCCGTTCGCGGCGGTAAGTTCAAATCGAAATCGCTGCCGCGTTCGCGGACGCGTTCGAAACGCGGCGTTCCGGGCACCACCACGTTGCCGCCTTCGGTCACCAAGACGTCGGGCCGCTCCAGCGCGACCCGCCGGCTGACGTCGTGCGGTAACGACAACTCGCAGACCACCGCACCGGTCTGCAAGTCTTCGGGTTCGATAATATCCTGCGTTGACGACGTCGCGGTAAGGATCATCTGCGATCGGCGGACGGCGTCGGGGATGTCGGTCGTGTACGACGACTCACACGGCAGTGCGGGCGCCGTCGTTTCATAAAACTTTCGCAGCCTCGTCTCGTTGCGCGCAACCATGATGACGCGCTTCACTCGCGGCGCGATCAGGTGCACGCAGGCGCCGCCGATCGAGCCGGTGGCGCCCACGACGACGGCCGTCGATTGCGCCGGGTCCATCTCCATCTCGCGCGCGGCGCGGAAAAAACTTTGGATACCCGCGGCGATGGTCAGCGAGTTTCCCGTCGTTACCGGGATTGGCGAACGCTCGTTGATCGTGATGCCGCCGTCACCGACGACGGCCGTGAAAGCGCCCAAACCGGCGACTTGCGCGCCGCACTCGACGCCCAGGTCGATCGCTTTGAGAATGCGGCCGTACACTTCCTCGCGCGGAAAGTCCATCATTTGCTCGGGCAGCAGCGTTGCCGAAACGAACCAACCCTCGACCTCGCGGCCGTCCGGCGCGCGCACACCCGTCACGTGAACGGCGTTCCACGGCGGCATCCACTCCATGATCTTGCGAACGATCGCGTCCCCTTTGCCCTTGGCTCCCGGTTCGTAACGGGCGATGTCCTCGAGAGAAAGCGGATGCACCACGAAGCAAAATTTGTTCACGCCCGTTTCTCCGCTTCGGCCTTGAGCGCGGCGAGCATCATTTCGCTGTTCTCGCGCACCTTGCGTTGCAAGGTAGGGCCGATGAGCTCGGCCAGAGTCGGTACGCCGAAGTCGAAGTCGACGCCGAGCACGACGTGCGTCATGCCGTCGCGCTCGTCGAACGTCCACGCGCCTTCGAACTTATCGAGATCGCCCTCGAGCAGTTTGTAGTCGATGCGCAGCGCCTCGTCGTTGAACCGGTCCTCCTCGATCCACTCGATCGGTGCTTCTTCGACCAAGGTCTTCCAGCGCGTGACGATATGGTCGGCATGGCGCTCCAAAATCACGACGGTTTCCACGTCGGGCATGAACTGCGGGAAGCGCTCCTGCTCTTTGGCAAGCTCGTAAACCACGCGGGCCGGAGCGGCGATCGCGGTCGAGGTTTCAACATAGGGCATGTGCTACAATTTGCCTAGCTTTTCGTAGGCGGTTTGCACTCCTGCCCGCAGGGCAGCCAAGGCCTTGTCGACCTCTTGCGCGGTCACGACGAGCGGGGGCTCGAGGCGGATGACGCGCTGCAAGTTGAGGGTCCAAGCCGCGGTGACGCCGGCCTTGAGCATCTCAGGGATAATCCAGCCCCCGTAGCCTTCATTGGTGAGTTCGACGCCGACCAGCAGCCCGAGCCCGCGCGCCTCGCGCACGACGTCAGGGAAATCGGCGGCCAGAGCACGCGCGCCGGCAAGCAGCTGTTCGCCGCGCTCGCGCGCCGCATCGGCCAACCGGTCCTCGACGAGCACGTCCATTGCGGCCAGGGCAGCCGCGCATGCGAGCTCGTTGCCGCCGAAGGTCGACGTGTGCAGCAGGGGCGCTTTGCCGAACGCCCGATTCCAGCAGTCGGGACGCGCGATGAATGCGCCGACGGGCATCACGCCGCCTGAGAGTCCTTTCGCGACCGTCATGACGTCGGGAACGACGTCGTCGCGATTGCTCGCAAAGACGTAGCCGCACCGCCCCAATCCGGTTTGCACTTCGTCGGCGACAAAGAGCGCGCCGGTGCGATCGCACGCCTCGCGTACCGCGCGCAGGTATCCCGGCGGCGGCACGTTGACACCGCCCTCGCCTTGCACGGGCTCGACGACGAACGCCGCCGCGTCGGCCAGCGCGTCGTCGAGCATCGACGCATCGCCGTAAGGAACGTGCGCGAATCCTTCGAGCAAGGGTTTGAACGGCGTTTGAAACGTCTCGCGACCGCTCACCGACAACGCGCCCATCGTCTTGCCGTGAAACGCATCGATCGTGCTGACGATGGTCGTGCGTCCGGTGGCCGCGCGTGCGAGTTTGATCGCGCCTTCGATCGCTTCGGTCCCGCTGTTACACCAGAACGAAATGCGCAGATCGCCCGGTGCGAGCTCGGCAAGCCGTTTGGCCGCTCGACCGAGCATCACGTTGAACATCGTCTTGCCGGAGAGCGACATGAGCTCGAGCTGCTTGCGCACCGCTTCGACGACGCGTGGATGCGAATGACCGAGGGTGAAAACGCCGTAACCCCCAGCGAAGTCGAGATACGCCTTGCCGTTTGAATCCCAGATCGTGCAGCCTTGCGCGCGCACTTCGACCGGCGAACCGGACAGCTTCATGACGCGCGCCAGCGGCGGATTCACGAACTGTTTGTAGTTCTCGAATACCTCGGAAACGAGCTCTTGGGGCGACGCCGCGCCGTATAAGTCGTCTTGCGACTCAATCACGCTGCCACCAGCGACGAACTCTCCAAACGTTCGATCGTTTCTTCGATCACGCCGACCGCTTCGCGCGCGCTGTCGATGTGCATGATACGCTCGCGCAGGGTCGCCGCGCCCGGAATGCCTTTGAGATACAGCGCGACGTGCTTGCGCATCTGCGGCACGGCACGCGACTCGCCGAGCTCGTCGACCATCGTATTGTAGTGCACGACGCAAAAGCGTAAGCGATCGGCGGCCGAAGGAAGCGGCTGCGCTTCGCGGCCGTCCATGAGATCGCGAATCTGCGACACCAGCCAGGGATTACCGAGCGTCGCGCGTCCGAGCATGATTGCGTCGACCCCGCTGGTTTGCATGCGCTCCATAGCGACGTGCGGGTCGTCCAGATCGCCGTTGCCGATAACGGGAATGTCGAGCGCCTGCTTCAGCCGAGCGATGTGCTCCCAATCCGCGCTTCCTTTGTAGAACTGCTTCGCGGTGCGCGCGTGCAGCGTTACGGCCTGCACGCCGGCGGCTTCCGCGCGCTTGGCGACGTCGAGATACACGAGCTGACTTTCGCTCCAGCCCAGGCGCATCTTCATCGTCACGGGACAATCGACCGCCGCAACGACGGCGCGCATGATGGCTTCGCAGCGATCGGGATCGCGCAAGCAGGCCGAGCCGCCGTTGGTCTTGGTGACCTTCGGAGCCGGACAGCCGAAGTTGATGTCCACGATGTCGGCCCCGCACTCGCGCACGAGTTTGGCGGCGTTGGCCATCGTCTGCGGATCGTCACCCCAGAGCTGCGTCGAGACGGGTTTCTCGAGACCGTGCTGATCGATCATTTCCATCGTCCGCTTGCTGCCGAACTTGAGCGCGTTCGACGAGACGAATTCGGTCACGGTCAACCCGAACCCAAACGGCTTATAAAGCGCGCGCATGGTGCGGTTCGTCACGCCCGACATGGGCGCGAGAACCAGCAGCGGCCAAACCTGGATCGGACCGATCTTTAAGGGCGGGATGCTCACGGCGAAACCTACTATATCACGGCCGCCAAACCGGGCCCACTACGGGGCCGGCTAGAGCGCGAACGCCGAGAGCGCGACCAGGATGGCGGGCGGCCAGAACGCGTTGCCGCCAAGGCGGTAGAGCGCGAACGTACCGGCGACCGCGCCGGCCAAATAGCACGCCCAAATCGCGGCGTTGGTTCGTCCCTCGAAAGGATGCGGCCGCTTTACTTCTTCGAAGTCCATGACGGCCGACAGCAGCGTTCCGGTAACGAAGGTCGTCGAGACACCGGGCACGCCGGCGCGCACGGCGACGACGCTTTGCATCCCCATGGCCAGCGACAGGAAGGCGACGGCGGGTGCGATCAGCGGTTGCGGCAGCCGATACAGCGCGCCGGCCACGGCAAAACACGCGACAACGAGCACCAGCAACGCGATCGATCGCATCGGCGGCCGTTTCGTTTCGTCGCGTACCGCCGACGACGCTAGGAGAGCCCCCAGAACGAACGCGGCAATCGAGAGCAGCGGCAAGACGATGCCGATACCGCCGGGCAAATGCGCTTTGCCGAGTGCCTGCGCTGCGAGCGCGCCGCCGAGCAGCACGGTATTGCCGGTCATGTTGGCGGTGAACACGCCCAATCCGAAAAATGCGACCGCGTCCACGTATCCGGCGCTCAACGTTAATCCGACGAGCAGCGCGACCGTGCGCGAACTCACACCGATTGCTCGAAGAGCCGCAGTCCCACGAGGCTGAGATGCGGATCGACGGCGTCGACGAGCGGCGTCTGCTTAGCGACGATGTCGGCGAGACCGCCGGTCGCTATCACTTTGGCGTTGCCGCCCAGCTCCGCGCGCATGCGCGAAACGATCGCTTCGGTTTGACCGACGAAGCCGTAGACGATTCCCGATTGCAGCGCCTCGACCGTATTGCGCCCGATCGCGCGCTCGGGCGTTTCCAACGAAACCTGCGGAAGCTTTGCGGTCCGGCCGATCAGCGCGTCGATGGAGATCGTAATGCCCGGAGCGATCGAAACGCCCATGTACTCGCCCTCGGTCGAGATTGCGATAAACGCCGTCGCGGTTCCATAGCTGATAACGATGAGCGGCGCGCCAAAACGATGACGCGCACCGATCGCCGCGGCGACGAGATCGGCGCCCGACTCCGCCGGATACTGCGTTCGCACCGCAATCAACGTCTGATCTTGCGGTTTGAGAAACGAGGGCGCGACTCCGAAGTATCTTCGGCACACCGTTTCGAGCGCCAGATCGAGCTTTGGAACGACGCTGGCGACGACGATCGCGTCGATCGTCTGCGCGTCGACGCCCTCGGCGGAGAACAGCTGTGTGAAAAAGACGCCGTACTCGTCGGCGGTGCGCCGAAGGTCGGTCGCGACCCGCCAGTGGTGCGTTAGCTCGTCGCTGCCTTCAAAGCAGCCCAGCTTCGTTTCGGTGTTGCCGACGTCGATCGCTAACAGCATGTCAGTCCCGCATCAGTTCTTCGACGGCGTCGAGCAGCCGCGCCGCGAGCGTCGCTTTGTCGGCCGAACCGAGATCCCGGCGACCATCTTTTCCCCACAGCAGCGCCAGCGCGTTCTCGCCGGTGCCGAAGCCGCGCTCGCCGGAGACGTCGTTGACGGCAATGGCGTCGAGATGTTTGCGGCGGAGCTTCTCGCGCGCGTTGCGTTCGTGATCGTTGGTTTCGGCGGCGAAGCCGACGAGAAACGTGGCGCCCTTGTGCTCTCCAAGCGCCGCCAGCACGTCGGGATTGCGCACCATGGTCACGGTCAGATCCTCGTCCGACTTCTTCAACTTCACGTCGGACGACGTGGCGGGACGCCAATCGGCAACCGCTGCGGTTGCGACGACGAGATCCGCACCCACCGCGTGCTGCAGCGCCGCATCGTGGAGGTCGCGAGCGGTCGTGACGCGGACGACGCGCGCGCCGGCCGGCGGCTCGAGCATGGTCGGTCCCAACAGCAAGGTGACGTCGGCGCCGCGCAGCACCGCCTCGCGCGCCAGTGCGATGCCCGTGGCGCCGGTCGATGCGTTGCTGACGAAACGAATCGGATCGAAGGCTTCGCGCGTGGGGCCGGCCGTGATGGCGACGCGTTTGCCGGCCAGTGAACGGCGTCGTCGCAACGTGCGCTCGATGGCGTCGAGAATGCGGCCTTCGGACGCGAGGCGCCCGATACCGCTTTCGCGCTCGGCGAGAAATCCGCGTTCGGGATCGACGATCTCGCAGCCGCGTTCCCGCAAGGTCGCGAGATTCGCTTGCGTCGCCGCGTGTTCGTACATTGCCTCGTTCATCGCCGGCGCGACGACGATCGGCACGCGGGCGGCGAGCAGCGCCGTCGTGAGCAAGTCGTCGGCGATTCCGTTGGCGAGCTTTGCGATCACGTTGGCGGTCGCGGGAACGACGACGATGACGTCGGCCTCGCGCACGAGACGAATGTGCGGGATGCGCTCGGGGGCGTCCCACAGCGACGCGTACACCGGACGCGCGGTCAGCGACGAGAACGTCAGCGGCCCGACGAAACGCTCGGCTTGCGCCGTCATGATCACGTCCACCGACGCGCCTCGCTGCACCAGCGTCGACGTTAGCGCCGCTGCCTTATACGCCGCGATGCCGCCGGTAACGCCCAGGAGGATGCGCGCTTGATTCATCGCTCGACGACGATATTATCCAGCAGGCGTGTGGGACCCAAACGCACCGCACCGATCACAAACGCCTTTCCGTCGAGCGCGTCTTTCGGTTCGAACGTCAACGCATCGACGACGTCGAAATAGTCGAGCGTCACCGTAGCGGCCAAGGTCGCACGCGCGCGATCGATCGCCTCGGTTTTCGAAGCGCCGTTTGCGAGCGCATCGTGAAGCTCGCCGAGCGCACGAAACAGGGTGGGCGCGGCTGCGCGCTGCTCGTCGCTCAAGTACGCGTTGCGGCTCGACATCGCCAGACCGTCGCTTTCGCGCACCGTCGGCACCACCTCGACGCGGACGGGCAAATCCAAATCGCGGAAGACGCGGCGCAGTACCGCGGTTTGCTGCGCGTCTTTCTGTCCGAGATAGAGGACGTCGGGGTGCACGACGTGCAGCAGCTTCGTTACGACGGTAGCGACGCCGCGAAAATGCGTCGGCCTCACCGCCCCCTCGAACGTCGTTCCCATCGGTCCGACGTCGACGTAGGTAGAGTATCCCGGAGGATACATCACCGCTTCGTCCGGTGCGAAGAGTACGTCGACACCGGCGTCGTCGAGTTTCTTTCGGTCTCCGTCGAGGTCGCGCGGATACTTGCCCAGATCTTCGTTCGCCCCGAACTGCATCGGATTGACGAACACCGACGCGGCGACCGACGCACACTCTTCGCGCGCGCGGCGCACGAGCGCGAGGTGACCGTCGTGGAGCGCTCCCATGGTCGGTATGAAGCCAAGCGGGCGAGGTAGGACGTCGAAAAACGCACGGGCGTGCGCCACCGTGCTCGCGATCTGCATCGTTACACTTTCAGCTTAAACGCGCGTTACGCGCAGCACCGTCCGGCCGACGATAAACGGCACGCCGATTGGCAGCTGGGCATCCCCGACGACCGGCTGGCCGTTGAGTTTAGTTCCGTTCCGACTTTGGAGATCAGTAAGGAGAACGGAGCCTTCATCGATGCGTAACCGGGCATGCTTTCGAGAGACGTAGCGGTCGAGCGCGATGCACGCCTCGGCAACGGCATCATCGCGCCCGATGGTAATCTCACGATCGAACGGCCAGGTCTTGCCATCGAGCGGGCCGCTCAATACCTCGAGCAGGTACATGGCTGGCAGGCCTTCGAGGAGCCCGTCGGGCGCCTCCTGGTGCGGATCGTTTTGCTGCGCCGAGCGACTATACACAACGCTAACAAATCGCCCCGACCGGACGATTACTCATAGGGTGACGATGAACGACCGGATCGACGAGCTCCTGCACCTCATCGAGGTTGAGCCCGATGCCCTGCGGGAGGCCGAGTTCCTTCAAGCGCAAGCCATTCTCGAGACCTTGGTGGGCAAGACCATCTTGAGCGCGGGCATCGAGGACACCCGGATCGTCATCTCGACGTCGGACGGCAACAAGTATTTCTTCTACGGGTTTTTAGGCGGCGCTCAACAGCAGCACTAGATCGGCGCCTCTTTAGCGTGTGCGATAAAGTCCGCGATCGCTTCTTGATCGTTGGGTGCGTATTGCGTGAACGCAACGCCGTGCGCGTACTGTTTGGTGCTTGCGTCGTAAAACGAGAGCACTATGCGTCCGCGGACCAACAGTTCGCGCTCCTGCCCGGGCAGCGAAAAACGCAGAACGATCGTCTGCCCCGGCGGCAAATCCGTAGGCGTAACGACGCGCATACCGCCACCGCTGAGATCGACCGCTTTACCCGAGAGAATGAGTTCGTGTCCCGGCAGGATGACCGTCGTGGGGAAGTCCGCGTTGACGCGCAAGAACTTGCGCTCGGGTGCTTGTTCGCTTCCGGTACTCACCGAGGCTGATGCTTCTTCGCGCTCCGCGCGGCGCCTCTAATCGATACAGGCTCGGGCGGCAAGCAACGCGCCGAGGTAAGCGTGCGCTGCCGAGACGCCGCCTTGCAGGTAGACGTCGTACGGCGGCCGCAGCGGCGCGTCGCACGAAAGCTCGATCGTCGCGCCCGCGACGAACGCGCCGCTCGACATGATCACCGGATCGGCATAACCCGGAACCGGTCCCGGTTCGGGGCGAAACCGCGCGTTGACGGGAAGCGCGGTTTGTAAACCTGCTGCAAAGCGCGCGACCAGTTCGGGCGAACCAAGCCGAATGGCTTGCACGATATCAGTGCGGCGCTCGCCCGGTTGCGGGTCAACGCCGAAGCCGAGCTCCGCGAACAGCGCAGCTGCGAAATCGAGGCCGCGCAACGACTGCGCGACCACCGACGGTGCAAGGAACAAGCCTTGAACGAAGCTGCGCCCAAAGCCGAGCGTGGGTCCGAGCGCCGCGCCCAGCCCGGGCGCGTACAGCCTCGCTGCGATGCGATCGAGCAGGCGCGCCGGTCCGGCGACATAGCCGCCGGCCGCAGCGATCGATCCGCCCAAGTTTTTGATGAGCGATCCGATCGCGAGATCGGCGCCGGCGTGCGTTGGTTCGCGCTCCTCGACGAGCTCGCCGTAACAGTTGTCGACGACGACGACGGTTTCCGGAGCGTACGTACGTATTGCGGCGCACGCCGTTTCACACTGCGCGACGGAGAGCGACCGGCGCGGCGCGTAGCCGCGCGAACGCTGAACGAAGACGGTCGAAACGCCGCCGCGCCCGATCGCCTCGCGGACTCCCGCGAGATCGATCTCGCTGCCGTCGAGAAGCCGAACTTCTTCATATGCGATCCCTTGGGCGACCAGCGAATACGGCGCGTCGCAGATGGCATTGCGCAACGTGTCGTACGGTCGTCCGGAAATCGACAGCAGCGTCGTCCCCGGCGGGGTACACGCGGCCAGCGCGTTGACGATAGCGTGCGTTCCGCTCACCATAGAGATGCGCGCGAGCGCGCGTTCGGTGCCGAAAATGCGTGCGAGCAGCGACTCGTAGCGAGCGCGAGCCGCGTCGTCGTAACCGTAGCCGGTCGTCCCGGCCAGATCGCTGTCGTCGATGCCCTCGTCGAGAAAGGCTTTTAGCACCGATGCCGCTACCTGACGCTGCGGTTCGTATTCCAGCACGGACACGCGCCGCTCGGCGCGCTCCGCGGCATCGCGCAGGCGTCCGGCAATATCGAACCGCGCGCACAGCTGAGCGATCATGCGGCTCGCCCGACGCCGGTGAGATGCCGCTCGTAGGCGCGCACGAACGGATAGTAAATCGCCAACGCCAGCGCGATGTTGATCAGCGTCAAGGCGATGGCGCGCAGGTCGCCTGTGGCCAAATACGTCGCTACGACCGACGGCACGAACGACGGAACGTAAAACGCCGCACGCGCAACCATTCCCGTCGCGACCGCGGCGTACGTAATCGTCGCCAGCACCATCGGCGCACCGACGAACGGGATGACGAAAAAGGGATTGAACACCACGGGCGCACCGAAGAGCAGCGGATCGTTGACGTTAAACAACGCGGGCAGCAACGTGACGCGGCCGATCTTGCGCAAGTGCGGCACGCGCGACGCGGCCAAGAGCACTGCCAGCGAAAACGTCGCTCCGGCGCCGCCTGGAAACACGAAGAGAAAGAGCGAGACGACCACGATGTACGGCAGCGGGGCGTGCGCGCCCAACGCGTGCGTGTTGGCGATCTGCATCGAAAGATACACGGGCGTTACCACGGCAGCGAGCACCGCGGGGCCGTGAACGCCGGCGGTCCACAACAGCGTCTCGACGATCACGATGATCATCAAGGCAACGTAGCTGTCGCCGAGATGCGCCAAGGGCTGCATCGCGGCCACCATCGCGCCCGCGATGGACACGTGAAGCACCATCGCCGCGGCGAAGAGCGCCGCCGCGGCGGCGGCGCCCAGCCACTGTGCCGGTACGGTATCGGAGAATCGCCGCGCGAGCGAAACGGCGCCGCCGGTTACTCCGCACACGAGGATGGCAAGGAAGAGACCCGACGCGCCGAGCGTACGCAAATAGGCGACGACGTCGTGCGAAAACGGGCGGGGAAGAGCGAAATAAAACGCAAGAACGCTGCCGGCCAGTAATGGGAATCGCGCAGCTCGACTGCGCTGCGCCAGCCGCAGCGCGAGCAGAACCACGAGCGTCGCCGCCATGATACCGAATCCCGGCAAGAACGCGGCCGTCAAACGCAGCGGAAAAGCGACGCCGGCATCCGCGCCCGCGATCGCGCGCGCGATGAAGACCGCAACGAACCCGGCGGCTAAGCCGGCAAAGCTCCATGGAAGCGCTTCGCGCACGGCTGCGACGAACGGCAGCTCGCCCAGCGCATGCAGCTTTGGCGCGACTCGCGCCTCGAAAAACGCAATATTAGAGGCGGCGAACGACGGCCTCCACCCGCCCGACGATCTCGACATCGCTCGCGTAGATTGGCGCCATGTCGCGATTCTCCGGCTGCAAGCGAATGCGGCCGTCCTCGCGGTAGAAGCGTTTCACGGTGGCTTCGCCCTCGAGCATTGCCACGACGACCTCGCCGTTGTCGGCGGTGCGCTGCGGACGGACCAGGATCAGATCGCCGTCCAAGATCGCCGCCTCGATCATGGAATCGCCTTGGACCCGAAGCATGAACGAGTCCGACGCCTTGGGTACGAAGGCCATCGGCAGCACGAACTCCCCTTCCACGTTCTCGGACGCGGTGATCGGCGTGCCGGCCGCGACCTTGCCGATGATCGGAACCACCAGGGCGTCGCGTCCGGCGGAGAACCCGACCTCGGAGCGGAGGGCGCGCGGTTTGGTCGGGTCCCGCGAAATCAGGCCGCGCTTCTCGAGGGCCTTGAGGTGGGCGTGGATCGTCGACGAGGACGAGAGCCCCACACGCTCTCCAATCTCTCGTACCGACGGCGGATAGCCCCGCTCGGACGTGAACTCGCCAATGACCTGCAAGATCCGGCGCTGGCGCTCCGTGGCCGGCTTGTCCGAAAGGGTTCCACCCATAAAAAATCTCCCATGCGACATCAACAATGCCACCCGTATGGCACCATCGTCGTGTATCACCTTATCATATGGAGAGGCTGGAAGGCAAACATACGTTCGAGTAACCCTTGACAGAGCTTGGCAGCCCCATGGTAAAATCTAGTGGACGAACAGGCGTTTGGCACAATATATAGAGGGGAGAGTGGGAAATGTATAGGCACAAAAAGGTCACCCTAATGCCGGTCATCGCGCTGACCGCACTGAGCCTCATGGTCGCTCTTCCGACGCTCGCGAGCACGCGTCTCTACGCGGCAAGCGCACCGCGCTACGCGGTCGTCACGGTCCACCCGGGCGATACGCTGTGGTCGATCGCTGCAGCGCACGCAGGCGACTCCGACGTCCAAGACACGATCGATCGAATAACGGCGACCAACCACCTTCACAACGCCGCGCTACAGCCGGGCGAGAAACTCAGAATCCCGCAATAATGTCATCCCGAGCGTAGCGCCCGAAGGGCGCGAAGTAATGTCATCCCGAGCGTAGGCGCGAAGCGCCGAAGTCGAGGGACGAAGGGCAGGCGCATCGAATCGGTGCGCTTTTTTTATTCCGAACGCCTAGTGTCTTCGGCTCACGACGACGATCGAGTGACCGCTGTGGTCGTCGAGGAACGATAGCCCTTCCATCATCCAGGTGTCGAGACCGCCGCTGGAATGTTTGGTCACCTCGCGCACGACGTGCACGCGGTCTTTAAGCCATTGCAGCTCGGCGCGCGTCGTGGTAGGGAAGATCGCCGTTTCGCAATCTTCGCATTGGTAGCCATATTGCACTGGACCGAAACTAGCCGCTCTTTGCCAGTGAGTCGCTGATCAGCTTGAGATCCGTCTGATAGATCGTCGTGGCATTCCCGCGCACGCCCTGCTCCGAGCGCTGCGTGACGTATTCCTGAATTCCCAGGGGCACCGCGCGCCCGAAGTCGTAGTCGATCTTAGACTGGATGTTAGTTATCTGGCCTTGCGTATCTTGGCGTTTGATGTTGCGAACTTCGTCGATCGTCATGAGCTTTCCGTCGGTGTGCACGATGGTATAATCGGACTTGAGCCTCTCGCCGCCGTTAGTGGTGTCGTATCCCCAATGCTTCTTGGCATCGAGAATGTTTGGATCGACGAAGTTCTGCGCCATAAAGCGCAGCAGCGTGTACTCCTCGGGATTAACGGTCTTATTTGGGTCGCAGACGACTTCCGTGCTGGCATAAACTACGCACGTCGCCGGCGGAGCTTTCCGCGTCGTTTCCGCGTTCTCACTAATGACGACGATCAGCCCTTTATCCGGCTGCTCCCGCATGACGTCGACGACCATCGTCCCCTTGTCGCCGAGGGCGCCCTTGTAATCGCTGATGCCGGAGCCGGCGTTGGGCATGATATTACCGCTAGCGTCGGTATGATAGGTGGAGGAATCGCTTGCAGCGACGCTTTGCGTCGATCCATACGTAAACGAATAGACGAGATGACGCATCGGCGTGTCCGCCAATGCGGGGATCGTGGCCGAGCTCGCAAAGAGAAGTATCGCACATACTGCTAACGGACGCATCTTATTTATTACACTCCGAAAGGACGTTGGTGATGCTGGTTCCAGCCGCATTCTCGCGTTTGGCGGTCTCTGCTTGCACCCAATGTAAACCGTCGACGATGCGGGTCAGCGGGTTATAACCCACGGCTAACCCGGGGATAGCTGCGAGATCGACGTCGTACGGACTCTGTTGAATGCCCGGCGCATTAGGATCCTGAAGCGGCCCCGGCGTTACCGAAATGAGCGGCTTGGTAGCCGAAATATCGGTTTGCGACAAATCGGCGATGTACTCTTGGCCGGCGTGCTGCAGTTCGCCCATCTGCTGCGTGGCAACGAAGCCGTTGATGAGATCGAGCGAAGCATTTTGGTACGCGATCGTTTCCATGAGCTGGCTTTTGATTTGCTGCAGCTTCTTGTCGTCGGTCGGATTACCGGTGGGCTCGGTCATCTCGGCCGCAGTCAATAGCTTCTGCGCCGAGATGATATTCTGCGCGATCGGGCTGACCAGATACGACATCTTCTGCAGCGCCATGCTCGTCTCGGGCGATTGATTGTACGCCGAATCGGGCCCGGGAGCACCGTTTGAAAAGTTTGCTGCCCCCTTATCTTGTGCGCTGAACGCACCGCGCGCGTAACGGGCGAAGAGCGGCGGGCTTTTCGCGATCGTCTTGTCGTTTTCGAGAATCATCGCGACGGCCGGCCGAACGTGGTCGCGCAGCTTCGCGCAAAGCGGCGTCGTTACCACGCGATAGATTTGCGGCGGCGGCGTGCCCTTCGGAGCCGGGCTGGCGGACGAATCGGCAAAGGCGAGGTGCGGTTGACACGTCAGCAACACAAGCGTGCAGAGGGTCAGCAGACGTCGTTTGAGCACCTGTTGGTTTTCTTTTACGGCCCGGTCACGCCTTCAAATAGAAAGCGGGGCCCCCCGTCAGGGGAGCCCCGCTCGTGTCACTCAACGCGACGATCGAGATGCTAGATCTTGATCTGCGCGTTCAAGTAGACGTTCCACGGGGTGACGATGCCGCCGATGGCGCCGTTGTTCCCAGTGCTCGGCGTGTAGCTTTGCGTCCAAGGAGTAACGACTCCGCCGTTGGCTTTGGCATCCGTGATGCCCTTACCGTTGTAGAAGTTGCTCGGATAGGTGGTGCTATTGAGGAGACCGCCGGCCGGGAAGTAACCGCAGGTCCACGGCGAGGGCTGATAAACCGCCGTCCACGGCTCCGGCGTTCCACCGAAGCACGAACGGAACAGATTGGTTCCGGTCGCCGTCAACTTGATCTTCGGACTCACATCGTAGGTAATTTGAAGGTTCCCGGTGAGAATCGCCGGTGCTTCATATGAGCCGATGGCCGAGAAGTGCCCGGTCTGCGGATCGGGGATGTAGAAATATCCGAGCGGTCCCAGACCGCCTGCGTACACGGTATTGACGTCGCATTGATGCGGATTCGCCGTGGCGATTCCGTCGTGAAGCGAACTGAACTCGCAGGCACGCGGGTCGTAGCCGTTGACGTCCAACGGACTGCCGTACCACGAGCCGGCCTGGAACTGCACGCTCGGCGTAATCGCCCATTTGTCGTGACGGTAGTTGAGCAGCAGCGTAGCCGTTGCCGGCGAGATGTAGCTGTTCACGATACCGTTGAGGTTCGGGGCGATTGCCGTTACGTAGGGGTTGTACCAGCCGTTGGGATCGAGCAGACCCTGTTCGGGCTGGTTATAGTACGGGTTGCTGATCACGCTGAACGTGTGACTTGGATGCGCGGTGCAAGCCACGCCAACGCCTGCCTTATAACAGGGGGCGCCGCCGCCGGCCTTCGTGAGTGCGTTGTACTGCGCAATCGCCTGATTCAGCTGGATCGTTTGGTTCGGAATGATACCGCCGGTGCTCAGACCCACGTTTTGGAACTGAACCTTCGAGTTCGTATACGTGAAGCTGAACAAGCCGGAAAGGCCCGGACGGTTGAAATCACCCTTGGTGAACTGGAACTCGACGCCGTAGTCGCGGTTGACGCCGACCGGGACCTGCGTCACGAACCCTGCGCCGATGAACGTTTGCTGTTGCCAGTCGTTCACCCACGTGTAGTAGGGCGTGAGCTTCAAGCTCATGTCGGTGCCGGTGATGTGGCGTTCGTACGAGAAGTCGTACTGCGCCGACGTGATACCCGGGATCGGATGGAACGGCGAGTAGAAGCCCAGGTTCATCGTGTTGTTCCACACCGAGCGGTCGTCACCGGAGGCGCTCAGGTACTGCACCGACGCGGAGATCGGCGGCGCGGCGTAACGGCCGGCCGAGAAACGCCACACGGTGTCCGGGGATTCGGTGAAGGTTGCGGAGACGCGCGGTTGCCAATAATCGAGCGCGAACGATCCCGGCGACGTCGCCGTGAAGTTCGGTGCCGATACGCCGTCCTGCGTCTTGCCGTTGGGATGGACCCAACCGCTAGCCGGCAGACCGGTAAGTGCGGCGACGCCCTTATTACAGTCGCCAAGCACGTACTCGGCCGCGGCCGGCGGGGGCTGACCCGCTTGCAACGGTGTCGTGAAGACTGCGTTGTTCGAAGCCTGCACGCACGTGTAGTTCGCGGTCATATTGGCGTAGAACGCGTCCGCTCCACCCGTGGGATTGGGTAGCCCGTAGGTGAAGTTGTCGTACCGCAACGACGCGTTGATCATGATCTTGTCGTTCGGACGGAACTGGTCGCTGAACGCCGCATTTGAGAACTGCGGCTTGACCGTGTTGAGCGAACCGGTAACGTCGCTGTTCCATAGCGTGTCCCACGTTGCGTTGCCGTTGGCAAAGCCCGTTGGGCCGGCGATGGCGTTGCTTACCCAGCCGCAGGGTTCGGGGAATCCGCCGGCGGGATTGTCGCACGTCGACCCGTTCCCCCCGACGCCGGTCTGACCCGGCGTGAAGACGCGAGTCGGATGGACCGATGCTCCAAGCGCGACGTCGTAGTACGTGCTGCTCAAGCACGGCTGTGCCTTACCGCTATGCGCGTCGTAGCACTTGCCGCCGGCCATGTAGCCGATCGGCGTCGTACCTGCGCCGGCGATCGCCGACGAGTTGTTGAAGCGGATCACGCCGGCTTGGGTGTAGTTGTAGTCGGCCGTGAGCAGGTTTTGGTCGTTGATTTGATCGTTGAAGTCGAGCGCCCCGCCGACGCTGTGGGTCATGAGATCGTACTGCGGTGATGGCAGCGATGCCGTCGATTCACCGGTTGCGCCGAAAATCGGGCCGTTCTGGAGCCAATCTGAGTAGAACGTATACCCGTAGGCGCGCAGAAACGCCGAGTTGCTCAGCGCGTAGGTGTATTGCAGTTTTGCGATACCGGTGTCGTTTTCGTAGGTCTGCAGCGAGTTGTCGTACGGATCGATCGGGCCGCCGAACGCGTGCGCCGGAGTACTCGGCGCTTTGTAGATCGACGGCGCGATGAAGTTCGATGCGCTGCTCGCGATCGGCGTACCGAACGGCAGGTTGTAGACCACCTGGTCTGCGTACGGCAAATACGCTCCGAGCGCCGGACGCACCGAAGGAACGCAACCGGGGCTCGTGAGTCCTGCCCATCCCGCAACCGTTACGGTCTGGCCACAGGTGGGTGGCGCGTACTTTGCGCCGGCATAGGTATAGAAGAACTGGTTAACCGTTCCGCCGAGGTTGTTCAGCGAGCTATACGAGTCGTTACCTAGGGCTGATGCGCTCCATAAGACCTGAATGTCGTCGCGCATACCGTTCTTCTTCGGAATGCCGAAGTGCAGGTTGATGACGTCCTCGCGGTCGGTGATCATCGACGTTGCGCCCGCGCTGCCGCCGTAGAATCCCCAGCAGCCTTGCGGTGGCGTCGTGGCGTTGAAGGCCGGCATGTTCGCCGGACAGCTCGCCTTGACGCCTTGACACGTGACCGTCGAACAGCCCGCATAGGCCTGGCTGCCGCCGCTTCCGCCCGCCGAGAAGATATTGTTGGGCGTTTCGAACGGAGCGCCGTTGTCTTGGGTCAGGAAACGGTAATCCTGATTGTAACCGCTAAAGCCGGCGTACCAGCTGAAGTTACGATCGGGCGTCGCGCCGCCGACTTCGACTTGCGCTTGGTGATAGAACACCGGCGTACCGATGCCGAGTGTCGCGGAAGCGTATCCCGGATAGGTACCCG
>DASXGW010000013.1:300000-468893 GCA_036488875.1 Candidatus Baltobacteraceae bacterium
CTCTACGTTGCGGCAGGACCCGACGGCAAGGTCTGGTTTACCGAAACGGGCGGCGGTTTCTGGAACTTCGCCGGCAAGATCGGTTACATCACCACCGATGGTAAGACGATTCGCGACTTTCCGAGCTTCAATCCGATCGCGCACGTGCACGATCTCGCGTTCGACACGCACGGCAACCTCTGGTACTCGAAGTTCGAACTGACATTCAGTTCGTTGAGTAAGCTGGTGTACTAGATGATCCGGTCCTAGAACGTAAGGACGATCTTTCCGCTCGCGCCGCCGCTCACGCGAGCGAAGGCCTCGGGTGCGCTTTCGAGCGGATAGCGTTCCGCTACCGGCGGCGGCTGGAGCGCGCGCGACTCGAGGTACGGATTGATGCGATCGAGCAGCGCGCCCACTTTTTCGAGCGAAAGCGCCGCGGAATCGAGCCCGTAAAATGTTAGACGCTTGCGGTAAAAGGCGAAGAGGTCGAGTGCAACGTCTTTCCCGCCGGCGGCGGAGAAGATCACCATGCGGCCGCCTTTGCGGAGCGCATCGACGAGCGCCGGATACACCGCCGCGCCCACGGCATTGAGCGCAACGTTGGCGCCTTCACCGTTCGTTAGCTCGCGCGTCTTGGCTACGATATCGTCCCCGCGATCGACCGGAATCGGATGCGCGCCGAGTGCATTCACGATCTGCACCGCGGCGGTGCCGACCGATCCAGCCGCGCCGGTGACGATAACGTACTCGCCAGCTTGCGTGGCCGCGAGTTCGACGAGCGCCAGCCACGCGGTGAGTGCCGGCGTGCCGATCGCCGCGGCGCCTTCGGCGGAGAGATGCGGCGGCCGCACCGACACCGCATGCGCCGGAATTGCCAAGAGCTGCGCGTGCGCGCCGTCGCGTGTGAGTCCGAGCTCCCCGCCGCCCGTTCCCCACACCGGCTTGCCGATGAGACCGGCCGGTCCGTCGACGACGGTGCCGGCGAAATCGCGTCCCATCACACGCGGTAGCGTCAGCTGCGGGAAGCGCCCCATCACGATGCCGACGTCGCTCGGATTCACGCCCGCAGCTTCGATTCGGATGACGACGTCGTCGCCGGCGCGTACCGGATCGGGAACGTCGCGAACCGTAAGCGCGTCGAGCGAACCCGTGCGCGTGATTTGCAAAGCTCTCACGTTCATTACCCCCGAAGCTGATGCGCGAGCGCCGTCGCCGCGTTGGCCACGGCTTCGTCGCCGCCCGCGCTGAATCCGACAAGAAGCCCCTTGCAGTCTTTGCGGCGGACGCACATGGTCGAAAACGGCAAGCAGCGCCCCGCGCCCATGGAATCGGCCGCCGTGACGTCGTCGAAATCGCGCGGTCCCCACAGCGCGACGTGCAACCCCGTCTGTGCCGGGCCCAGTTTGAAGCCGGGCGGCACGTCGCGGGTCAGCGCGTCGACGAGGATCCGGCGGCGGCGCTCGTATACGCCGTTCATTCGTCGAACGTGGCGGCTGAAATAGCCCTGTGCGATGAAATCCGCCAGCGTTGCCTGCAGTTGCGCGGACGTGCCGAGACTCACGACGTCGCGCGCGGCGCGAAACGCCGGCGCCAGATGCGGTGGCGCCACCAGGTATCCAAGCCGTAATCCCGGAGCCAGGGTCTTGCTGAACGTTCCGGTGTAAATCACGCGGCCGTCGCGATCCAAGCTCTGCAGCGACGGCAGCGGATGTGCGTCGAACTCGCTATCGTAATCGTCTTCGATCACGTAGGCGTTCGTGCGCTGTGCCCACTGCAGCAGCTCGATCCTCCGCCCTTGTGGTAATGCGACGCCGAGCGGAAACTGATGCGAAGGCGATACGTACGCTAGCGCCGCTTCGCTTGGCAACTCGGCGGTCCGCATGCCCATCTCGTCGACGCTCACCGGACGCAGTTTTAAACCGTGCAAACGAAACACGGCTCGCGCGTTCTGGTAACAGGGATCCTCCACCGCAATTGCATCACCCGGTTGCGAAAGCGCGACCGCAATCAGGTGCATCGCACCTTGCGCGCCTTCTACTACGACCACCTGATCCGGGTCGGCAACCACGCCGCGAAACTGCGCGATGTGCCGCGAGATCGCTTCGCGCAGGGCGCGCAGTCCGCAGGACTCGCCGTACTGCAGATACGCGCCGGTCGCGTCGAGATGCTTGCGCGCTACCTTGCGCCACGCGTGAAACGGAAAGAGCGACAGATCCGGCACTCCGGCGCGCAACGGCCCAAATGAGGAACCGACGCGGTCGAGTTCGGCCTTGGCCGCCGCGACCGCGACGGCGCGGCGCGGCAACGCGCGCTGGCTCGACGGCAGCCGCGGTTTCACGCGGCCGATTCCGGGGCTTACGAAGGTGCCGGCGCCGACCCGAGCTTCGAGGTATCCCTCGGCCACGAGCTGATCGAAAGCAAAAGCCACCGTGTTGCGCGCGACGCCGAGGCGTTTGGCGAGTTCGCGTGAGGGCAGCAGTCTGACGGCGGGCGGGAAGAACCCCGTCTCGATCGCGTGTCGCAAGCGCCGCACGAGCTGAGCGCCGACAGCCTCACCCGAAGCGCGGTCGGGAAAGAGCGGCTCGAGATCGATTGGCTCCTTCATATTACCCTTTAATGGCACATTACAGGGAGCCAATCCTGTCGTATCATGCAGCCATGATGCCAACGATAACCGCCGGCTTTCTGACGGCGCTCATGCTCATCGGGGCGGCTCCCTCAGCGACCGCCGCACGCGACGGAAGCGGCGACTTCAACTTCCTCTTTGGGACCTGGCGCACGCACTATCGGTTGCTGCGTCATCGTCTGGTCAACAATCACGACTGGTACTCGTGCGAGGGCACGTCGGTGGTCCGGCCGTTCTGGAATGGCGACGCGAATCTGGAAGACGGCGATCTCAAGTGCGACCGTCGTTACGTCGGCGGGCTGACCTTACGGCTCTACGATCGCGCGACGCATCAGTGGCAGTTGTGGTGGGGTACGCGCAAGCTCGGCGTCGTTCCGCCCGACCAAGTCGGTCACTTCGACGAGAGCGGTGTAGGCAATTTCTACACCCCCGACGTTCAGGAGGGCAAGCACGTCATCGTGCGTTTTCAGTGGACGCATCCCGACGGTACTCCGCATTTCGAGCAAGCGTTTTCAGCCGACAACGGCAAGACGTGGGAAACGAACTGGACGACCGACTACGAGCGCGTCCCGGAAACGTCGAATGGCGTCTGGAACGGCGCGAAGCAAGCCGGAGACAACGGCTTCGCGTTCTTGATCGGCAGTTGGCGCACGCACTATCGCCGGCTGCTGCATCCGCTCGCGAACGATCACACCTGGTACGACTGCGAGGGGGTGTCGGTCGTCCGGCCGTTTTGGACCGGTAGCGGGAATCTCGAGGACGGCAATATCCGCTGCCCTAAACAAACGATCGACAGCGTTACGCTCCGCGTCTACGATACGTCGACTAAGCAGTGGCAGCTGTGGTTCGGCACCAAGACCCTCGGCTTGCTGACGCCGCCGCAGCTGGGTGCCTTCGACTCCCACGGTGTAGGCGTCTTTATCGCGCCCGATACGTGGCACGGCAAGCACGTCCTCGTGCGCTATCGCTGGAGCACCCGCGACGGACACCCGTATTTCGAGCAAGCCTTCTCGCAAGACCACGGCAAGTCGTGGGAAACGAACTGGACGACGGTGTATGATCGCGCATCGTAACGCAACCGGCGTCGTCGAGCTGCGGCAGTACACGCTGCAGCCCGGCCGGCGCGACGAGTTAATCGAGCTCTTCGAGCGTGAGTTCGTCGAGCCGCAGGAAGCCGCCGGCATGGAGCTCCTTGGAACGTTTCGCGACGCACGCGACCCGGATCGATTCGTTTGGCTGCGAGCGTTCCCCGACATGGAGTCGCGCAAGCAATCGCTGGCGAACTTCTACGAGGGCCCCGTCTGGCAACAGCATCGCAATGCCGCCAACGCCACCATGCTCGACTCCGACAACGTCCTGCTGTTGCGGCCGCGTGGCAGCAGTAGTGTCGATACCACGCTCCGTCCGCCGCTGCTCGCCCTAACGTACCTCAACGGAGTTGAGCCAGACGTCGAAGCCATAGAACGCAAGGGCGGCGGGATCGTCGCGTCGTTTGAAACGGAAACGTCCGCGAACACCTACCCTCGCCTTCCGGTACGCGAGGACGTCCGCGCGATCGTGCTGCTCGTCTCCGGCATCGTTCCCGACGAGCTGCCGAACCGCGAGACTGCCGGCGTCGTCGAGCTCGTTCCCACCAAGCGATCCCGCATCCAACTCGCCTTTACCGGAAAGCCGCACGATTTCTGTTTCCTCAACGGCGAGTGGTCCGCAACGCACCGCAAGCTGCGCGAACGCCTGCGCAACTGTACGGAGTGGGAAACCTTTACCGCCGAATGCCGGCACGATTCGTGGTGCGGCGGCGTCGTCAGCGTCGACGAGTTCGACTTTCCCGCGACGCAGTCGAAGGGGTGCAGCATTCGCAATCTCGACGTCGCCGCCCAACGCTGGACGATTCATTGGACGACCAGCCAAACCGGCAATCTCTTTTCACCCGTCCACGGCGGCTTTGACGGCGATCGCGGCGAGTTCTACGGTACGGACGTCGAAAACGGCACACCCGTACTCGCACGATTCGTGTGGTCGGGGCGCACGACCGGTGCGCCGCGATGGGAGCAGGCCTTCTCTACCGACGGCGGTAGTACGTGGGAGACGAACTGGACTATGGAGTTTTCAGAGCGTCGAGATTCGGAATGACGCATGCGGCGAGCGCCAGCGCTTCAGGCGTGGGCGGGAACTCGCGATTGGGAATCGCGATCACGCGCAAGCCCGCGGCGTGAGCCGCGCGGATCCCGTTTGTGGAGTCTTCGACGGCTTCGCTGCTCCCGGCGTCGGCGTGCATGAGCTCGAGCGCGCGCAGGTAGACGTCGGGTTCCGGCTTTCCGCGTGCGACGTCGTCGGCTGAGACGACGGCTTCAAAGAAGCGCGTCCATCCCGTGCTTGCAAGCACGGTCTCGGCAACCGGCCGCGCTGCCGACGTGGCCAGACCGAGACGAAAGTCTCGGGAAGCGCGATCGAGCGCCGCCTGCGCTCCCGGCAGAATCGGGACGTTGGCGCGCAAGGCGGCGACGATGCCGTCGACGACCAGTCGCGCGATCTCGTGGGGCGGCAGCGCGACGCCGAGATCGTCGCGAATGTACTCCGCCCATTGGGCGGTTCGCATGCCGATCATCGTCGCTTGCGCGCCGTCGTGCCACCGGCCGCCGTGCGCGACGACGAAGTCGCGCCGCACGTCCCGCCAGACTTGCTCCGTCTCGACGAGCGTTCCGTCGAGGTCGAAGATCATGCAGGGCTTACGTTCTACGAACTCGATTGGTGACCACTTCGAGCGGCGTCAACATCCGGCGTGTGAATTCGCGAAACGCGCGTCGTTTCGATTGGCGGCGAACGTTGTTGCGAAAGACGTAATCGTCCTCGCGCAGCTCCTTGTGTAAGCGCACCCGGCGTCCGTCGTCGAAGAACTCGACGCCATCCGAGAGCGAGTGCATCAAATGCAGGCCGAAACCGCGGTTGCCGGAGCCTTGATTGAGGTCGCGCAGCCGGGGCTCGAAGCCGCTTCCACGATCGGAGACTTCGATGATGACTTTCGTACCGTCGTGCCAGCAGCTCAACGTCATGATGGATCCGCCGCCGTGTTCGGCGCTATTCGCGAGTGCCTCTCCGACGGCGTACTCGACGTCGGCGAGCGTTCCGTGCGAAAGCCAGCGCGAAACCCAGTCCAGCAGAAGATGGCGCGCAAATGAAGCAGCCGGTCGCGTGCGCGGCAATGCGACCTGCCAGCGATTTCGCTTCTGCTCCCTCACTCGTGCGTTCACAACTACGCCTCAATCTTCCCCGAGCGATCGCGCGCCCAATCCCAGCGCGGGCTCAGACTTTCCAACTGCCGAACATAATGCTAGGCTGGATGCAGGTGGAATCTAGAGAAAAGATTGACGCCATCTATAAGCTGCGCGAAGCAGCCGAACAGAAGGCGCGCGCCGAGCGCGACGTCGACGAAGCTCCAACGCCCCAGGCACGCGACGCACTGCTCGAGGCGCAGATGGAACTCGAGAAAACCACGTATCGCGCCATCAAGGTGTGTCACGAATGCGGCCACGAGCACGGCGAGGACGAGCCGCACGGGACGGCCGACAACGTCGTGGAATTCCGGCGTCCCGAAGCCGGCTCCGACTAGCTTCTAGCCCGTGGACCAATTTTATAATGTGGGCAAGTCCTTGCTCGTTAGCTTTGCATAGCGCGCCGCGGCACCGTTTTGCTCGCGCTGCGCCGCGATTTGCGCTTTCTGCGCGCCCAGGGATGAAGCCAGCCCGCCCAGGCCTGCCGACAGACCGGCGTTCTTTCCCGGCCACTGGCTGCGCGCAACGAACGCGACCCCCGGATAGAGTGAGTGCAATTCGGGAACCGCGCTATTCTCGCGTTCGACGCGCATCAGCACGCCGGCGAGCCGATCGACGTCGCCGAAGGCATAGCCGTTGATCGCCGGTCCGCTGAGCTCGAAAAAGGCATTCTGCGCGTGGAAGAGTTCGAACCCGGTATCGCCGATGGAACCCAAACGCTTTTCGTCGGCGAGCATCCCGAACAGCCGGCCGCGATACTGCGCCGTGTAGAACCAGTAGACGGCCTCGTTGCGATAGCCCAAGTCGTACAGGCGAATCGCGCCGACATAGAGCTCGTAGAAGCGCAGGGACGACCAGTGCTGCTTCATGCGCCGAATCGTCGCAACGACGTCGCGTTCGTCGTGCGACGCCAATCCTGCGCTGTACTGGCCTACCCGCACGATTGGTCCGGCCGAGTTATAGAACGGCGTCACGTAAATCGCGATGTGATCGGTTGCATCTTTTGATGCGGCCTGCGGATTTTGCTGCGCGTCGCGAGCGGCACCGCAGGCGGGCAGCGAAGACAGGGCCATTAGGCACATAAAACCAGCAATGAACGTTCGCATCGGTTCGAGTTCCTCCGAGTGTAGCCGCCTCGAGCATGGCGCTTCACCCGTCCCCAAACCGTCCAATTGGGGTCAGCCGCCTCCCAACCCGGCTCGCTAAGCTGCCAAGTATGCCCAAGTTCCTATTTGCTTTACTTGTAGGCATGGCGGCGGCGCTGGCCGCGTGCGGGCGACAGGTAACGCCGAACCCGCCTAATCTGGGCGCCGGCGGCGCGAATCCCGGCTTCATGACGATCAAATTCGACGTGGCGGCGCCATTCAATTTTTCGACATATCGGTACTGGATCGTCTTCAACACTAGCGGCAGCGGCATATCGCCGCTGACGAATCCCCAACAAAATAACTGGACTGCGTTCTCCGACGCAGTCCTGGCGGGTGGCGCAAACGGAGCTACGGCGGCGCAGGCCGTGCAGTGGAGGAAGAGCACGACGGTCGTCAGTTCGCCGTACCCGCTGTTTTTGGGAACGACGCCGCAGCAGCTGGAGTACCTCCCAAACAGCAACGGTACCGGAACGGAGTTCACCATAACGGTCTCGCGGTCGCTGTTTCGTAACTCCACGCCGTCGCCGTATGCGAAGACCTGGCTGTTCAACGCGTTCGTTACGCAGGCCAATGCGCAAGGCCAGATGATCTTCGTCGATTCGATGGGCGTCGGCGGCGCAACCGACACGACGTGGGTATCGCCTCCGCTGCCCATCTGTACGAACTTCAACAACCCTTACTACAAGAACGTCGACATCAATCCGCCGAGCGATCCCGCCGCGCAAATCGTCAGCGTCGAGATTGCCAATAACGGAGCGAGTCTAGCCTGTCCGCCCTAGCGGCGCTACATCGGCGGCTTGATGTCCGTGACGCCGTTAAAGTTCGACCACACGATCGTCGTGCCGCCGTCGAGCATCTTCACCGGAAGCCCGTTTGCAATCCACACGTCCGTAGCGCTCGCATTACACACCACGTGGTATTTGTGCGCGGGCACCCCGTTGGCGGTGGACATTCCATTGTCGCTCATTCGACATTCGCTGAGGATGCTTTTTTGGAACTCGCTTCCGCGAGCGAGGGCCATCTGTGTTTTCACCGAGTTCGCTCCGGCAGGATAGGCGTGCCAACTGCCGCCCATATTCACCCACGTGTTGGACCCGATCATGACGAACTGGATCCCTTGGGAGGTAGTGCCGCGGACCTTGTTCGGTTCGACCATGTCGACCGAAAAGGTATCGCCATTGGTCGTGATGGTTGCGTGCACCGATTTTTGGGCGCCGAAGTTTTGTGCTGCCGCCAGCACGTCGCCTTTGGCGTCGGCGCGAGCGATGGCCGTACATAGCGAAGCGGTCAAGAGAACGGACGGCAGAACCGCAAAGGGGTTGCGCATGTTGATGCTCCTTCCTTAATCCTTGAGACTTCTTATCGCGAGATAGGTGACGACGTCCCACGCATTGCGAATTCCGGTGAAGAGGAGCAGCAGTACTCCTCCTGCGATTGCGAAAAGCGCCTGCAGCGCGGCGTGCGGCAGCGCGATCGCGCCGCCGAGAATCGTCAAATACGACAGCAGTGGGACGAAGTTGTACCAGATCCAGTCTTCGGCGTCGGGTACGTACGTGTCGGAGCCAAGACGCAGCGTCCGCAGTACGACACGTAACATAAACGCGACGCCGTAGACTCCGCACAGGCCGACGAGAACCGCGACCCCGCCGTACGCGCGCCACGGTACGATGAAAACGGCGGCAACGTACAGCGCAGCCCCGAAATGAATCACGATGGGCGTCGTAAAGGTCGCGAGCCCTTCTTCGTCGGGCAGCGTCGTGCGACTGTCGCGCACGAGCGTGATCACGACGAACACGAGGCCGGTGAGCGTCGCCGCCGACGTCGCTATCATGACATAAAACGTCGACCAAGCGCTTAGTTGCGAAGAAACGCTTTCGCCCATTACGTCCGCTTGGCGGCCAACGTTGCGGTTGCCTCTGCTGCCGCGCGTTCTCCGGAACCCAAAGCGCCATTGACGGTGCCGCCTTGGCCGTTAGTCGAGGTGGCTTCGCCCGCAAAAAAAAGCGCATCCTCGAGCGGTTCCGCCAAGGCCGCACGCGCGTGCGCGCCGCCGACGCGCACGTAGCTGTAAGCGCCGCGGGCAAACGGGTCCTTCGCCCAATCGTGGACGGCCGCGCCTTCGAGTTCGACGAACGCATCGACGCCAAACATCTCGCCAAAATTGCGCGCGGCGAGCTCGACGAGGCGGCTCTCGGCGATACCCTGCAGCGCGTCGGCTTTGGGCCCTCCGGCCCACGCGACGATCAGCCGGCTGCGTTCGGGCACCTGCGTCCAATACGCAACGAACGGCGTGTCGATCCCGCGGAAGAAGCCGCTGTCTCGATAGCGTCCGCCGTCGGCGCGTTCCCAAAACGCCGTGCGAAACCACATCGCAACTTTCACCACGTTTCCCGACTCGATGTAGCGCAGCGCGTCGTCCTTTGCGGCGGGAAGCGGCGGATCGAAGTCGATCGCGTTCACGAGGCCGGCCGGAACGGTCACGATCGCCGCGCGCGCACGCAGCCCGTCAACGGTTACCTCACCGCGTCGCCAGGAGACGCGCCGCACGAGCGTAGATAGTCGCACCTCGACTTTGTGCGTCTCACAAGCGCGCTGCAAATACGCGAACATCGGTGCATAACCGCCGCGTGGCCGCGCGGCGGTTTCGTCCGTGCCTGACGTCCACTCCTGCGCGATGCTGCGCACGCTTGCGATCGCGGGATCGGCCGCATCGAATCCCTCGACGAACGCGCGCGCCGATTCGACGTCTTCGCGCATCGAGGCGTCGCCGGCGAACTGCGCCAAAAACTCGTCGACGGTGCGATCGGGATCGATGTCTGCCGCGCGCTCGAAGATCGCCGCCCACGATCCGAAGTCGTCGCTGTCGCGCTCGAGCCGCCCGTTCCGAAAGCTCCAGGACTCGTCGGCAAGCGGCTGCGGGCCGGACCCGGCGGCGCGCAGGAGCTCGAACGTCTCCGCGGCGGAACCATGAATGAACTCCGCACCCAACTCCGCCGGCGTCGACCCGCCGGGCACGTTTTTCCACAGGACGCGGCCGCCCATGCGATCGCGCGCTTCCAGCACGATCGCGCGCAGCGATCGTTCGCCGAGCTTACGCGCCGCGTTGAGCCCGGCCGCGCCGGCGCCGATAACGATGACGTCGGTATCCATGGCGGTATTATCCACGTTTGAGCAATCGGGATAACGCGCGGTCGGCAAGCAGCTTGCCGCCGGTCTGACACTGCGGGCAATAGTTGGTTTCGTTGTCGGCGTAACGGATGCGCGCCACCGGCTCTCCACAGATGGGACACGGTTCGCGGTATCGGCCGTGCACCGCCATGCCTTCGCGAAACGCGGTAACGCCGGTCGGGAACCCCGATTTCGTCTCGGCCCGGAAACGATCGATCCACAGGTGCAGCGTCGCCTGCGTCGCGTCGTATAAGCGCCGCCACTGTTCGTCGTCGAGCTTTTGCGTCATCGCGATCGGCGACAGCTTGGCCGCGTGAAGAATTTCGTCGGAGTACGCGTTGCCGATGCCGCTGATGATATGCGGGTCCGTGAGCGTGCGTTTGAGTGTGTGGTTCTCGGCCGAAAGCGCCGTCCGAAACGTCGTGAAATCGACGTCGAGCGGCTCGATGCCGCCGGGATCGATCGCTGCTAGCGCCGCTTCGCCGCGTACGACGTGCATCGACGCGCGTCGCTTGGCTCCGGCTTCGGTCAGCACCAGCGTGCCGTTTCCAAACGTCAGCGACGCCAGCGTCGTTCGATTTGCGGCGAGATTCGCACTCAAACCTCGCCACTGCAGCCGCCCCGCTATCATGAGGTGAATCACGATCCAAAGGTCGTCGTCGAATCCGATGGCGATTCGTTTGCCGATGCGACGCAGCTCGCGTACGTTACGTCCCACCAGTGCGGAGATCGGCGGATCGATCGTGCGCAGCACGAACGGCTTGGCGATCGCGACCCCGGTCAGCGTCTGACCGGCGATTCGTTCCTGCAGTGCGGTAATGTACGCCGCAATATCGGGCAGCTCGGGCACGAAGCTACTGCGATGCGGCTACGATGGCGTCGACGACTTGCGGTTCGATCGGCAACGACGGATCGGTGTAGCCGGCGGCAATCGCCGCTTGCGACGACGTATCCGGCGCGTGCTTCAAGACGTGGTTCATTCCTTGCACCACCACCAGTTTTGCGCTCGGAGCGCCGCCTTTGAGCGCGTTCGCGTCGTCCATCGTCACTTGCGCGTCCGCGGTACCCTGTACGATAGTCACCGGCACCGTGAGCTTTGCGATCTCCTTGGCGGGCTCGTATTTCATGAGCGAGATGAAGTAAGGCTGAACCGATGGACGGAACAGCGCTAAGAGCTCAGGCGGCGGATCGGCTACGGTTTTGCCCTGCTCGAGCTGGGCGACCACGGCTTCGGCTTTCTTGTCGAGATCGGGTGAGAGGCGTTTCTTGAGCTGTTCGTCGAGCACGACGCCGATGGGACGGCCGGCGCCCTCCAAACTCACGAATGCGTTTGCTTTTGCTTGCTGCAGGGCCAAGATGCCGAGGAGCGATCCTTCGCTGTGACCCGCGACGATCGTCCGCGAAAACCGTTTGTCGGAAGTCAACTGTCGCACCCAGGCCGCGACGTCGTCGGCATACGTCTCGACTCGGAGATCCTTTTCCAACGTTGCCGGCATGGCGCTGGCGCCTACGCCGCGCTTATCGTAACGAACCGATGCGATGCCGCGCTGCGCGAGGGCCCTCGCGAGTAACGAGTAGGTATTCGTCTGCAGCATGCCGGCATTTCCGTTCCGGTCGACGGGCCCCGATCCGGCAACGATCAGCACGACCGGCGCGGGCAGCTTCGCCGGCAACGCGAGCGTTCCGTAGATCGTGCCGCTCGGCGTTTGCAGCGCGATGTCGGATTCGGCCGCAGCAACCGCGACGCGCGCGCCCGCGGCCGCGACGCACGCCCCCGCACTCGCGAGGAAAGCGAAACGCTTCATGGGGAGCTTCTAGCGCAGGAAAGGTTCGAAGTCCTCGTCGGGTTGAGGCGGCTGGAGCTTGCCGCCGAGCGTCTGCGCGAAGAACCGCTCGGCCAGCGCCGTAAAGCGCTTGTTGTTTTCCGGATTGGCGAACCCATGCCCCTCGTTGTCGAAGACGATGTACGTCACGGGGATTTGGTTCTCGCGCATCGCGCCCACGAGTTGATCGCTCTCGGTTTGCTTGACCCGCGGATCGTTCGCGCCTTGCGCGACTAAAAGCGGCACGCGAATGTCCTTCGCGCGAAACAACGGAGACTGCGAGTTGAGAAACTCCGGATCCTCGCCCATGCGCTCGTAAAACACGCGCCGCATCGGCTCCCAATACGGCGGAATCGTTTCGAGAAGGGTATTGAGATTCGACGGGCCGACCACGTCGACGCCGCACGTAAACGCATCGGGCGTAAACGTGAGCGCCGCGAGCACTGCGTATCCCCCGTAGCTGCCGCCGAAAATCGCGAAGCGATCGGGATCGGCGAAACCCTGCGCGACTGCCCACTCGCGGGCGTCGATGAGGTCGGTTCGCATCGCCCCGGCCCATTCCCGATTGCCGGCATTGAGAAACGCCTTGCCGTAACCCGTCGAGCCGCGAAAGTTCACCTGCAGCACGGCATAGCCGCGATTGGCCAGCCACTGCGCCATCTCGTCGTAGCCCCAGCGGTCGCGATGCCATGGGCCGCCGTGCACGAACAGGATCGTCGGCAGGTTGTGCGGCTCAACGCCTAAGGGCAACGTGAGATAGCCCTCGATGCGCAAGCCGTCGCGCGCTTCAAACGCGATCGGCCGCATCGGCGCCAGCGTGTAATCGAACAGCCGCGGCCGATCCACAAAGAGCAGCGTTGCTTGGGCGGCGCGCCGATCGAATGCGTAGTAGTGCGTCGGACCGACATCGCTGCGGTAGTGGACGATCAGCGTGTTGCCGTCGGCGCTGCTGTCGTCGATCGTGAAGTCGCCGTCGTGCAGCGCCCCCAACGCTTCGAACGTAGGCTGATATTGCGCGTCGAGAACCGTCCATCCCAAGCGCTCGCGCAGGACCGCGGCGGCAACCACGGCGTACGTCGATGGATCGGTATAGACGCCGGCCACGTCGTAGCGCGGATCTTCTAAAACGGCATCGTACGTACCAGCGGTCAGATCGTATTTCACGAGACGGCTGGCGTTAGCGTCCTTTGCACTGATCGCGTAGAGCGAGCGGTTATCCGGTGAGAACGCCACAAGGTCCGGAATCGAATCCGACGACGCAATCGTATCGAGGACGCGCCACTGGCCGCCGGCGTCATCGCGCACGCGAATCTCGGTCGACCCGTCGGGAGTCTGTGCGACCGCGGCGCGCACGGCAAACGTATGATCGGCCAGCCAGGCGATGACGTCGCCGGGGTTTTCCGCTTCCGTCGTCAGCGATCCGGTGCGAAAGTCGATGCGGCAAATATCGAACAGTGCCGGATTGCGTTCGTTGAGCGAGACGAGCGCTTCAAAAGGAAAGCGGTGATCGATCGCCAGTGGAGTGCAGCGCACGTTCTCGCCTGGCGTCAGCTCTCGCGCCTGGCCTCCGTCGAGGCCCACCTGGAACAGGTGGTAGTTCTCATTGCCACCGCTGTCTTGAAGGAAGAGTACGTGTTGGCCGTCGGCTTGCCAGGCAATCCACGGAATCGGACGCGCCGGATCGTGGGCGACGAGACGATCGTCGTCTCTTCCGATCGTGCGCACCCAGACGCTCATCTTGCCGTCGCTCGGGGCGAGGTACGCGAGCATCGTGCCGTCGGGTGAGATGCGCGCTTGACTGCGCTCCGCGTTTCCGAAGAGCACGTCGCGAGGAATGAGACCGTTCTTCAAGATGACAACCTTCCAGGCCGTTACGCCGCGAAGGTTCGCATCGCCAGTTCTTGGGCGTCCTCCACCGAGAGGTTTTCGCCTTCGCGCAGCAGTTCGGTCAGCCGCGGTTCTGGCACGTTCTGTGAAAGTCTTTCCGTCGACCCGGAGATCCACGGCAAGAGACCCTGCAACCGGGTTTCGTTCGCGTCGTCGCGGAGCCGGCCGATGAACCCCGCGATCGTCGCTGCCTCGGCCCAGCGCTGCAAGCGCGCCGCTCCCAGAAAGCAGACGTCGAAATAGCGAGCGAGGAATCGCGGCGTCCGCTCACCATCGAGCTCGGCAAACGCTTCCTCCATGGCCGCCCGAAAGGCCGGCATATCGCGCCGCAGCAAATGCACGTGCGCCATCGACGAGAGTTGCCACCCGACGCGCCCGCGATCGCCGAGCTCGTGAAAGATTGCGATGGCATCGGACTCGTGGCGAAGCGCCGCGTGATAGTCGCCTTCGAGCACGGCAATCTCCCCGAGATTTGCGAACGCCATGCCGGCATAGTGTGGATCGCTGCTCGCTTCGGCCAGCGACAAACAGCGCTCGCAGTAGCGTCGAGTCGCTTCGCGGTCGCCGTCTAAATGAAACGCGAGCGTTGCTCGAATCGATGCAACGGCGCCTTGGCCGTCCCGATCGGCAAGCGTGTCGAATACTGCGGCGGCGGCATCGAGCGCGACGTGCGCGTGAGCCGAATCCCCGCGCAACAGCAAACCGAAG
The DNA here is from genome assembly GCA_036488875.1 of Candidatus Baltobacteraceae bacterium. Lineage (NCBI taxonomy): Bacteria > Bacillati > Vulcanimicrobiota > Vulcanimicrobiia > Vulcanimicrobiales > Vulcanimicrobiaceae > Vulcanimicrobiaceae bacterium. The sequence continues at coordinate 314,615 of DASXGW010000013.1, forward strand.
GCGTAGAACATCTCGCCGTCGGCCAACAACTTCGCGTTGCCCGCGTTTCCGTGAGCGAGCATGATTTGCGACAGGCGCTCCAGGGACGGCGCGTCGCAGAGATCGCGTGCCTTACGAGCCGCCTCGTAGAGAATCTCAACCGACGCGGCCTCGACGCGCATGCCAGCCATTGTATGGGATAAACGTTAAGAGCGTATGAATTGTGACGTACGCGCTTTCCAAAGGATGCGTCGCCGGTCTTTCAAAATCTCAGGGTATGTGGCTGCTGACGGCCTCCCTAGGAGAAAATCTTGGCTACCGTAACGATCGACGACGGAACGCTGAACATCAAACTGTCGCTGATGGACTCCCTTCTTGCGTTTCATGGATCCTTTCATATTCCGTTAGCGCACGTTACCAACGCGTACGTCAGCGATTTCGAGGACCTCGAGCTGCAATACGACCTCAGAGGCACCAACTTCGGGCTTTTGAAGACGATGGGCGTCTTTGCCAATCCGCAAGGACTGATTTTCGTCGATGTCGGCGACGGTGATTGCCTCGTGATCGAGACGCGCGGTGAGCGTTATCCTCGTATCGCCGTTCAGTTGCCGAGCGGCCAGGACCCTAACGCGCTCGCGCACCAGATCATGCGCGCGGTTCCCGACAGCGGACCCGTAGACTAGACATCTACTAAACTCTTAGTTGACAAGCCGGCCGGGAAGGGCTAGAATCTACTAAACCTTTAGTAGTTCGAGCGAGGATTGCATGCCCGGAAAGAAGCTCAAGACTCTCACCAAGGCGGAACTGCGCGTCATGGAAGTACTGTGGCAGTGTCGCAACGGCACGGTGGCCGACGTTGTAGCAGCGTTGCCGCCGCCGCCCTTAGCCTACACGACGGTGTTGACCATGCTGCGGATCCTCGAGCAAAAGGGCATCGTGCGGCGCAAGCCCGATGGGCGAGCGCACGTCTACTATCCCTGTATCGAGCGCGACGACGCGGCGACCTCAGCGGTCGGCGACGTTCTGCGCTCGTTTTTTGCCGACAGCAAAACCGCGCTCGCTGTTCGTTTGATGGCCGAGGAAAAACCGAACGCCGAAGAGCTCGCATCGATCAAAGCGCTGATTGCGCGCTATGAGGAGGAGGCGCCATGACGCCCGCCGCGGACACCGCCGTTCGTTTTATCATCGCCGTTCTCTTCAACGGTTTGTGGGAAGCCGCACTCCTGGCCATCGTGGCGTGGATTGCGCTGCGCGCGATGCCCAACGGCAACGCCACGACGCGCCATTCCGTGCTCGTCGCCGCGCTGCTCGCAAGCCTCGTTCTACCGGTCGCGACCGCCGTCGTGACGACAATGCATCCAGCCGCGGCTCCGGTTGCGGCAAGCGCGCACGAACCGCCGCCCAGCGCGCGAACGTTATCGCCGAAGGCATCCGCGATTACCGTACCGTCGCGTCAAGCAACGCCGGCCGTTACCGCGCCCCCGCGCGCGAATATCGCGCTGCCGCGCTCGATCGCCGTTGCGATCGTCGTCCTGTGGCTGCTCGGCGCCCTCTTCGTCCTCGTCCGCTTGATCGTCAGTCTCTGGCACCTCGAGCGGCTCAAGAAGGACGCGTTGCCGGTCGCGGTCGAGTATCGCGCCCAGCTCACGCGCTGGAGTGCGGCAACCAAGGGCTCGCGCACGGTACGCCTGTGCCGCTCGGGTGAGATTGCGATTCCCATCGCGGTCGGCCTCTTCGACGCGATGATTCTCATTCCGGAGCGGTTTCTCGAAGAGCTCGAACCGGCCGACGTCGATCGCATCGTGCTGCACGAGCTCGCACACTTGCGCCGCGCCGACGATTGGATCAATGCCGTCGAGCGTCTTGCGTCCGCACTGCTGTTCTTCAATCCGGGCATCGCATGGCTTGTCGCGCAACTCGATCTCGAGCGGGAAGTCGCGTGCGACGACTGGGTACTGCAGCAGAACGACCCTTTGCCGTACGCCAACTGCCTTGCAAAAGTGGTTGAGTCGGCAGTGTGGCCGTACCGTGCGATGTCGGCGCCGGGTGCGTTTTTGACGCGCCGCGCGATGTCGGTACGCATCGAACGGTTGCTCACCGCGCAGCGCGACGTGCGCGTCCGTACGTCGCTCGGACCGACCGGCATTGTCATTGCGGCACTAGGTGCGTTAGGTATCGGCGCCGCGTTTGTCTCACCGTCGTTCGCCTACACGGTGGCGGCACCGGGGCAATCTTCGACCGCTCCCGTTTTCCATCGAGCACTCGTCGCGCGCCACACTGTCCGCCGGTCTCAGGCGAAGCCTCAAGTACCGTCAATAGCCCTCAATGCAGTCGCAAAAGCGACCGCCGCCGCGACCGAGCCCGCAGCCACGCCTACGATCGTCGCACCGACGGCGCCCCCGGCTGCAAAACCTGCCGTACGCACCGCCGCAAAGACCGCGACGCGAACGTCGATGGTCGTCGCCGCGAATTCGCCCGCGTATATCGACGAACTGGCGGCGGCCGGGTATACGAACCTTACCGTCGATGAGCTCATCCAGCTCAGATCTCTCGGCGTTACCGCCGATTACATCCGCGGGCTAGAAAGCGCCGGCCTGCAGCATCCGACGGTTCGAGAGCTCACGCAAATGCGGGCACTTGACGTGCAGCCCGACTTCGTTCGGGATATACGCCAACATTTTGGTGCAGTGGACGTCGAGCAGCTTTGCCGCCTGCGCGCGCTCGGCGTGACGCCATCGTACATCGATCAGATGAAGCGCGTCTATCCCAGCTTATCGGTCGACGATGCGGCGCGCCTGCGCGCGCTGGGAATCGATGCCGATTTCATCGAGCGCGCTAACGCGCACGGGTTTCACAACCTCAGCATCGAGCAACTCATTCGTCTGAAGGTCAGCGGGATATTATGACTTGCCAACGGTTTGCCTTCGTCGCGTTAGCGTCGGTGCTCGCCTTGGCAACGTACGGTAGCGCAAGCGCGGCCGATCTGACCGGAACTTGGGCGATTTCGCCCGCAGCTTCCGCCGGAAAATTCTACTTCGATCTGACCATCGACGACCCGGCGGGACACTCACATAGCCGCAGCGGTTCCGATTACACTCCCTCCGCAATCGGTCTCACGCAACAGCAGCTCGCGGCCTCGGGACGTCACGTGCGCTTTACGATTGCACGCGACGCAGGTTCGTTTGCGTGCGACGGCTGGATAGCCGACGGCCGGGGCGGCGGCACGGTGACGTTCGCGCCGAGCGCGGATTATATTGCGAAGATGAACGCGCGCGGTTACGATCCCAGCCTCGAACAACTCGCATCGGCTGCGACGGTCGACCTTTCCAACGCTTTCGTTGACGGTCTTGCGCAGACCGGCATCGAGAAGCCGTCGTTTGAAGATCTCATCGCGATGCGGGCCCTCAACGCCGATCCTGCCTACGTCGACGATCTCCATTCCGTCGGGATCAACGTCAACACCGCGCGCGAGATCATCTCGCTCAAAGCCCTCAACGTCGACCTGGCCTACGTGAAAACGCTCGCGTCCGTCGGCTACACGAATCTCTCGTCGCACCAACTCGTGGAACTGCGCGCGCTCCGAATCGACGCGGCCTTCGTTCGCAAGGTGCAGGCTCATGGCATCGCGCACCCGACCGTCGAGGATCTGGTGCGTCTCAAATCCTTGGACGTGCTCTAGTTCTCGCCGAGAAACGAACGCAGCTCGGCTAGCGCCGTCGATCCAACCGGACGCGGCTCGACGTCGTAGATGTTGACGAACGTCTCGAGATTCGTCAACGCGTCGTACCACCGTTTGTCCTCGGGGAGGCCCGCGGCGTGATGTAGGGCGTCGGCGATTCCCCGCGTTGCCCGCGCGGCCGCGAAGGTTGCCCGCGGTGACGGGCGCCCCACGGCTAGCAATAGGTTCGCGATGTTGTCGCAGATGCGGTCACATGCGGCTTCGTAATCCACTGTTCTACTCCTAAGCTCGTTTGCGTGCCAGCAAGAGCACGCCGGGGGTGATGAGCAGCGCTAATGCGCCGGTAACGAGAAATGCGTCGGCGTACGCGAGCGCTGCGGCTTGCTCGGCGACGGCCGCTGCCAGCGCGGCCGGACTCGCGTGCTGTAAAAAATTGGCCACGGGCAGTCGCGAGAGCGTCGTTTCCGCCGCCAACACGGTCTGATGAAACTGGAGGCGGCGATCCAAGAGCGCCACGATCGAGGCCGATGAGATCGATCCGCCGAGTTGGAAGAAGAGGACGATAAACGACGACGCTTTGGCCGCCGCCTCCGGCGCGACCGCGCGCATCGTTGCGACCAGCAGCGGCGAGTACACGAATGCCGCGCCGACGCCGATGAAGAGCAGCGGCGCGACGAACGTCCCGATGTCGCTGGTCGTCGTCACGCCGCTTGCCAGCCATAGCGATCCCAGACCCGCCATGGCTAACCCGATGCCGATCGGCCAGCGTAAATCCAATCGTGGATTGCTCGTGAGCCGTCCCACCGGAATCGTCAAGAATAACACCGGAAGTGCACGCACGCCGATTAAGACGCCGGCGAGCGTGCTCGTAAATCCCAGGTTCTCGACCGTAAACTGCGGCAGCAGAAGAAGGCTCGGAAAGATGACGGCAGCGTACGCGCCGGCGATTGCCAGCGCCGCGGCGACGGCCGGCGTTCGCATCACGCGCAAGTCGACGATCGGCTGTGCGACGCGCAGCTCCCACCAAATGAAGGCTGCGGTTGCCGTCGTCGCAAGCACCGTGCAGATCTGAATCGACGCGTCCGAAAACCAATCGTCGTGCTGCCCTTGATCGAGCACGTACTGTAGACAGCTTACGGCCACGACGAGCAGGGCGATGCCGGTCGCATCGACCGGTGCGCGCTGCGGCTTGGCCTTATCGCGCAAATAGCGCGCCAAAATAATGAATGCCAAAGCGCCCGGCACGAGGTTCACGTCGAAGACCCACGGCCACGACAGATTGTCGACGAGGACACCGCCGATGGTCGGGCCGATCGACGGTCCGAGAATCGTTCCCAGCGCGAAGATCGACTGGCTCAATCCCAGTTTCTCCGGTGGAAACGTGTCGCGCAGAATCACCTGCGCCGTCGCGAGCAGTCCGCCGCCGAACGCGCCCTGCACGATCCGAAAGAGAATCAGCGCCATCAGCGACGACGCTAGTCCGCACAACAGAGACGCGACTGTGAATCCCGCGATCGACGCGAGAAAATAATTCTTTCTTCCGAATCTCAGTTGCAGCCAAGGCGTCAGCGGAATCACGACGACGTTGGCGATCACGTAACCGGTGAGCACCCACGTGCCCTCGTCGACCGTCGCGCCGAGATTTCCCTGAATCGTCGGCAGCGCGACGTTGACGATCGTCAGATCGACGGTCTGCAGCAGCGCTGCCATCATCACGCCAGCGACGACGAGCGTCCGCGTACGGCTGTCATCGTGAGGGTGTTGAGCCGGAACGGTTGCTTTCGGGCGTGCGGGGATAACGCCGGCGACGGCGGTTCTCTCGGCAACTGTCATGGGGTTTGTGCGGTCTACCTCTGTAGGTGTGCGGCCGCGGTTGCCCGGGGCTTGATCCTAGTCTAGCGTCTGTGTCATACTATGACTAGGACCTGCATTATCCTAGCACTGGCAGGGCCAGCCTCACGAGGACCGCCATGCACTCGACCGACGAACGCCGTCTAGAACTCAGCGATTTTCTCCGGACCCGGCGCGCCAAAATTGTGCCGTCCGACGTCGGTTTGGCCGACGGCGCGCGACGCCGCACGCCGGGGCTGCGCCGCGAAGAAGTGGCGCTGCTCGCCAACATCGGCACGACGTGGTACACGCGTCTCGAGCAAGGCTTGCCGATCAACGTCTCGGCCGACGTGCTCGACGGTATTTCACGCGCGCTGCGTCTCACGTCTGAGGAGCGGCGTCACCTGCACCTGCTCGCCGGGGTTCCGCTCGCGATTGCCGCCCACGGCGACGAGAGCGTGAGCGAGTTGGTACTGCGCACGCTCGAAGCCCTCAACCCCTGTCCGGCGTATATCCGCGGGCGCCGTTGGGACGTACTTGCTTACAATCGGTCCGCCGACGCGCTGTCAGATTTTTCGAGCTCTACCGGTAAAGCGCGAAACATTATCTGGCGCCTCTTTTGCGATCCGGAAATGCCCTATCGCCTCGGCGATCCGCAATGCATGAAGCGACGCGCCGTTGCAAACTTTCGCAGCGTCGCGGCGAAGTATTCCAACGATTCGCAGTTTATCGAACTTATCGAGGAACTGCGCGCCACGTCACCGGAGTTTCGCGAGCTCTGGGCGCAGCACGACGTCATGGGTGCTGCCGAAGGGCTCAAGCGCTATCTCCATCCGGAGCTTGGCGAGTTGATCCTCGACTATACCGCGTTCGAGATTCCCGGCGACGGAGACATCCGCATGGTCGTCCTCACCGCGGCTCCCCGCTCCGAAAGCGAACGCAAGTTGAGGCTGTTGACGCCCGCGCTTATCGCGTAACGCCGCTAGGTACCTCTTCGACGCGCGGCGCGGCCTCGAGCGAGGCTATGCAAAACAGTTTGTTCAAGCCGGTCAGCTCGAAGGTGCGCTCGAGAATGCCCCCCCGCGGGAGCACGAGCATGAGATTTTCGGGCGTTCCACCGCCTGCGATGAAGTTTGCGCGAAACTGAACCAGCGAACCGAGCATAAACGAGTCGATGTAGGAGACGCGCGTAAGATTGATCACCACGTTTCGCAGCACGCTGGCTTCAGGAAGTGCCGCGAGCACCTCGGTTTTGCGCGAGATGTCGAGATCGCCGTCGAGGACGACGTAGGCGTTTTCTCCCAAGACGTACGGGCGCATAGACGCTGGCTTGTACCCCAAGGCGAGTAGGAATAAACTCGCCTTCGTCTGATAGTACCCAAATGAAAAAGATAACGAGGCTACTTACGGTAGGTTTGGCTCTGGCATTTGCGCTCGGCGGCTGCGCCGGAAGCTCCGCAACCAATCCGGCCGGCACCGGTTCGGGTGCCGGCGATGCGTTGCTCGCGCCGAACGCGCCGCCGGGGATCGACGGCGTTGCCGGCGAGTTCAAAGGAAGCGTTACCGACAGCGTTTTGGGCAAGGGGAAAGCCGATTTTCAGTTGTCGCAAGTCGTCGGCGGTCAAGCCGGAGGCTCGATGCAGCTCACGTTCGGTAAAGGGACGACGAAGGTCTCGAGCGCGGTGGCGCTCGACGCAAGCAGCATGAAGAAGATCGACGGCAACGCGGTGGCGTTACTCACCGGCACGCCGCCGTGCACGTTAGCGATCTCGGCCAAGTTCGACCGCAAGACGTACACACTGAACGGCTCGTATAAGGCGTTCAACAACTGCGCGCCCGGACAAAAAGGCTCGTTCTCGGCGAAGGAACAGTGCTATTACGTCGTGGCGAAGCCCCTTGCGGATGGACTCCGGCCGCGCAACCTGCCTAAAGCGTGCTAGTAGACGGTGGCGGCGGAAAGGGCTCGATCAAGGTCCCAACCGGCGCCTTCCGCTAAAAACGCGACGTATCGATCGGTGCCGAGTTTAGCTCGAAGCTCGTTCTGAGTGTCTTGCCATAGTTTCAGTTCATAGCGATCGCAGGGCCAGTCAAGATCCCTGCGCTGTTTGTCGGCGTATCCGAACAACCTAGCCGCTTGACACGCGTCGCTCTGCGCCGCGAGTACGGCCGCCCAGGTCAAAGCATAAGCAACGATCAGCGAGTCGCCGGTTTCACGGGCTAGTAAAAGCGCCGTTCGGGTGGTTGGCGCCGCTTTATCGACATCGTCGAGCGCCCAGTAAATCGCCGAGGCCAAGATGGTCGCCGGAACTTTCGCATTAGCCTTTATCGTTGGTAAAGCGTCCTCGATGAGGCGCGCCGCCTCGGAGAAGTTTTCGACCTTGCATTCAGAGTCGGCCCACCAGTAGAGAACGTTGGAGCGATCGGCCTCGCGATCGAGCTCCCTAAAAATCTGCGCCGCTTCCGCATACCGTTCACGAGCGTCTCGAATGTGGCCCGATCCGAGGGCATTCCCGCACCGACCCAGGACGAAGGCAAGCAGCGCGCGATCGTCTATGCGCCGAGCCGCATCAACCGCCTCCTCACCCGTAACGAGCGCTTCGTGGGACTCACCGGTGTTTTGGAGTTGTTGCGCTACCTGTGAAAGCGATCGTACGATGCCGCGCTGGTCGTTCGCGCGACGGTACGAGGTCAGAGCCTTTCGTGAGGACTTCAGCGACTCACTATAGTGGCCTTGGTTGTTGTTAAGCATCGAGAGTACGTACTGTAGCCTTGCTTCAATTGCCGGCGTTAGCGACGCGTCGCTCCTTAGAACGTGGTGGCCCCAATCAATGCCTTCTTGCAATAAGGTTAGCCGGAGAAATACCACGCCGAATCCGCCGGCAAGGCGTGCGGCGACCTCAGGTTCGTTCCCGCCGTTGAGAGCCCATCGCAGCGATGCGCGCACATTGTCGAGTTCGCGTTCGTTCCGCTCCAGCCAATCGTCCTTTGGCCCGGTATCGAATTCCTCGTACGCCGCATCGGCAAATGCCGCGAAGGTTCGCGCATATCGCAACATCACGTCGCCCGCTTCGCCGCTCTTTTCGAGCCGCTCCAGTGCGTAGTGGCGGATTGGTTCCAAAAACCGATAGCGCTGGGTCGTCTCGCTGACGTCGGCAACGAAGAGCGACTTATCGACCAGCGACGTAATCAAGTCCAGCAGTTCGAGATCGTCGAGGTCGTCACAGCAATACGTCGCCATCGCCGTTTCGAGCGAAACACCGCCGATGAACGGCGAGAGCTGCATAAAAAGCCGCTGTTCGACCGGGGAGAGCAGGTCGTAACTCCAATCGATCAGTGCATGCATCGTCTGATGGCGTACCAAGGGCTCGCGCCCGCCGCTGCCCAGGATCCTCAGCTGCAGCCGGTGCGACAACTCCTCGACCGAGATACTGCGCACTCGCGCCGCGGCGAGTTCGATGGCCAGCGCAATGCCGCCGAGATGCGAGCAAATGTCGGCAACGGTGGCTCGATTCGTATCGGTGATTTCGAAGCGAGCGTTCACGGCGCGCCCGCGCTCGGCGAAGAGCTGCATTGCGGTCGCGTCGTCGAGTGACGACAGACGATGCACCACCTCGCCGCCGGTTCCCAAAGGCTCGCGGCTCGTAGCGAGTACGTTGACATTCGGGCACTGCTTGACGATCGCGTCGACGACGCGCGCGATATCGGCGATGAGATGTTCGGAGTTGTCAAGGACGAGCAGCAACGCGCGCGGTGCGAGAAATTTTACCACGCGCTCGAGCGGGTCGGCTTCGCCGCTCTGATCGGCGTCGAGCGCCGAGAGAATGGCACTTGCTACCAGCCGGCCGTCGCCAATTGGCGCGAGGTCGACGAACCACGCGCCTTCAGTCGTCTCGTCCAACAGCGTCGTCGCGACTTGCAAGGCCAGACGCGTCTTGCCCATGCCGCCCGCGCCGGCGATAGTGACCAGCGGGTTCTTGCGTACGAGCTCGCAAACGGCGGCGACGTCGTCTTGACGCCCGACGAAGCTGGTCGATTGACGCGGCAGATTGTTCGGCCGCATCGAGAGCCGGCGCGTAGCTTGCGCGCGCAATCGCGCATCGAGCGCCAGCAATGCGATGCCTGCCGACTCGGCTAGCTCCCCAAGCGCGTGCCGATCTTCAGCGTCGATTTCGACGTGTTTCGGCGCGAGCGTCAAGAAGCCGACGAGATCGCCGGCGGCCATCATCGGAAACGCCAGCTCACCGAGTGCCGCCGACTCCAGCGCTCGGGGATCGGCCGGCGCGGCCGACGATCGCAAACGAATGACGAGAGCGTCGTCGGGCTCGACGCAGGTCACCGCCACGTCGAACGTCGAGGCTTCGACGTCGTACGACCCGTGCCGCAGATAGATCGCCGACCCGTCGGTACCCATCTGATGATCGACCGCTTCGACGACGCGCCGCAGCACTTGCTGCACGTCGTTGAACGACGTGAGTTCCTTACGCAGCCGGGCTAGGGCGGCGCGCGCTTCGCGCCGCCGCCGCGTGAAAGCCGCTTCGATCGATTCGTCGACCCACCGGTGAAAAGGTCGAAAAGCCAGAGCGAGTACGACGATGATGACGATTGCGACGATCGTCCCGGCCGTACGCGAATGCGCCGAGATGAAACTCTCGGTCAGACTCTCGGTGACCGCGAGGGTAAGGAAGAGCGTCGTCGTGACGACGCCGTACGCATAAGCCCGCAAGCGACCGGTCAGTACGCCCTTGCTTACCATTGGTCTGTGTCGTTAGTGCCGGAAGGGGTAAAGACCCGCCATGCCTGCAAACGGTGCCATCGAAGCCGCGCTCGTCGACGTCGACGGGACGCTGCTAGTCAGTAACGACGCTCACGCGCGCGCGTGGGAGCGGGCCTTCGCGCGGTACGGTTTCGACGTTTCGGAAACGCGGCTGCGCCGGCTGGTCGGGATGGGCGGCGATAAGATTCTCGCAACCATCGACGCAACGCTTTCGCCCGACACCGAGCCGGGAAAATCGATCTCGGCATTGCACTTGCAAATATTCCTCGATGAGTATGTGCGCGCATTGCCGCCGACACCCGGCGGTCGCGACCTCCTGGAGCGCTTCGCAAGCGCGGGCATCAAGCGCGTGGTAGCCACGTCGGCCAAGCGTAAGGAGTTAGCGGTTCTCCTCGACGTCGCGCACGTAGCCGATCAGTTCGATACCGAAGTGACTTCCGACGACGTCGATCGATCGAAACCCGACGCCGACGTGATGCACGCTGCGCTGAAGAAGGCGAGAGTCGATCGTACGAAAGCAATCTATATCGGCGACACGCCCTACGACGTCGAAGCGTCCCGGCGAGCCGGCATTCGCTGCATCGCCGTTCGTTGCGGCGGATGGAACGACGAAGATCTCAAAGGCGCCGACGCAATCTACGACGACCCCGCCGACATCCTCAACAACTTCGACGAAGCGCTTATCTAATGGTGTAGCCCACGCGCCGGACCGTCTTGATGAGCGACGGCTTATCCGGCTCGTCCAGTTTCGTTCGCAAGTAGGAAACGTAGGTTTCCACCACGTTGGGCTCCACGGCCGCGTCGTTGCCCCAGACGCGGTCGATGAGTTGTTCGCGCGTAAAAACGCGTCCCGGTTCGCGCAGCAGCGTCGCCAGTAGGTCGAACTCGCGCGTGGTCAACGCGACCGCGATCTCGCCGCGCGTCACTTCGCGCCGCTCCAAATCCATCATGATGTCGCCGTGTGCGATCATCTGTGGTTTGGACAGTTGCGGGCGCCGTAACCGCGAGTGCAGCCGCGCGGCCAGCTCGCCGAGATCGAATGGCTTGCCGAGATAGTCGTCGGCGCCGGCTGTCAGCGCGGCGATTTTATCGGGCACTTCCTTGCGCGCGCTCAGCATCAAAATCGGCGCCTCAGTCAAGCGCCGCACCATCGGAATGAGCGTCATGCCGTCGACCTTCGGCATCATCACGTCCATGACGATGGCATCGGGACGCCAGCCGGATTTCAGAATGGCGAGCGCCGCCTGACCGTCGGCCGCGGCTTGCACCTCGAAACCATGCTGCGTCAATCCCAGATCCAGCACGCCGCGCAGCTCGGGTTCGTCGTCGATCACGAGAACGCGCGGTTTGCTCACGCTTCGGCCGCGCTGGGGAAGCGCAGAATCGCCCGCGTTCCGTTATCGTTGGATTCGAGCGCCACGCTGCCGTTCCAGCGGTCGACCACGCGGCGCACGATCGCTAGACCGAGGCCCGTCCCCTCTTGTCCGTCGTTGCCGCGACCGCGATAAAAACGTTCGAAAACCATCTCTTGCTCGTCTTTGGGAATACCCGGTCCCTGATCGATTACCGCGATTTCGACCGCGCCGTCGCGTACGCTCGCTTCCACTCGTACCGGCGAATCCGGCGCATAACGCAGCGCATTTTCGAGCAAGTTCCGTTCGGCTTCGTAGAGGTCGTCTTCGTCGATGCGGACGCGTGCCTTCACATCGCACTTGAGCACGATCTGCCGGTTCGGGTGCTGCGACAGCATGTCTTGCGCCACTTCGTCGCTGACCTCGGCTACCGAGACCAGGTTCGGCGCTCTTTCGGTCGATTCCAACCGAGAGAGCAGCAGCATCTTTTCGACCAGCCCGCGCATGCGATTCGATGCGGAACGCATGCCCCGCAGTACGCGCTCCTGTTGTTCGTCGTGCGCGAAGCCGCCTAGTACGTCGATGTAACCTGAAAGGATCGTCAACGGCGTGCGGAGCTCGTGTCCGGCGTCGGCGAGGAAACGCTGGTATTCGGCCGCAGCCGCCTCGCGTTCGGCCAGCGCGCGCGCGACGGCGTGCGTTGCAACGCCGTACGAGCGTATCGCGTTAAAGAAGAGAATTGCGATCGCGCACGCGCAGATCGCGACGTCGGCGAGAAACCACTGCGCGAGCGCCTCCGGGGAGGCTATCAGGACGATGCTGCGACCGCCCGCCGTCACGACGTGCGGTGGGATGTGCGCGATCATGGCGACGGTGTGGGCGAACCAGTTCGCGTGCACGTGGGGCGGTAATGGGCCGAAGGGCATGGGGCCCGGCGGCGGCATCCCGGTCCGCGGCACGAAGCGCGCATCGATCCCGGAGCGCGACAGGAGGGCGATGGCGTGTCGCGGGTTGTCGGTGGTCGCCAGGAGTCCCGGAGCCGCCGAGGCTTGTGCGTCGAGCTGAGCCCCCACCGAGCGCACGTGCAGCACCCAGGCCAGGGTGCCGCCGACGAGGACGGCGGCGACCAGCCCGATGAGTTGGGTCAAGATCACGGAGTGCCGCGGTACCATTATTTCGCCTTAGGGATGCTAGGCACGGAATCTTGCAGAAATCTGTGAGCTGCGGGTACAAGCGCGCTTAGCGGCGATAACGGAGGATCGATGGAGCTGGATCCCACGATGGTAGTGTTTGCCGGCGAGTATGACGTCGGCAGTAAGGCGTCATTGCGGACGCTGCTCGATCGGATCGCCGAGATTCCCGATCTGGTCCTCGATTTTCGCGAGGTGACGTTCATCGATTCCACCTGCGTTACCGAGCTTTTGCGCATGCACACCTTGCGCATCACGAATAGTCTGCAGCGCGAGACGATTATTTTGGGAAAGACGCCGATCCGTCGGCTGTTCGAGGTGCTCGACCTCTATCGCGTTTTCAACGTCGTCGAAGACGTCGCGGAGGTCCCGCACGAGGTTGCGGCACTGCAGCGCGTCGAGTTTACCTTTCGCAACGCCGCCCGGCAGTGATCCTCGTCAAGCCGGCGCCGGAATATCTTCCGGCGTACGTCGACGCGTTGCTGCGCCCGCTGGTCGCCCGACACGGTTCGCGACGGCCTCCGCTTCCGGATCGACCTTACTTAAGCCGCTCGAGAGTAAGCGCGATATAGTCCCGGTCGCCGAGTCCCCGATCGGCCGCCTCGGTAAAACGCGGCAGTACGCACTGGAGCAGCTCGATGGGTGACTTAGCCGATTCCGACGCTGCGCTCGCCAGTCGCAAATCCTTGAGCAGCGCGTCGAGCGAGAAGCGCGCGCGTTCGTCGTCGTCCAAGATCTGCTGCAGCTTTGACCTAGCCGCTCGCTCGAACGCACCGGTGATCGATTCAACGGCGAGGTGACGATCGAGCCCGGCTCGGACGCACAATTCCAACAACTCGGCCTCGGCTTCGGCAAAAATGCCGAGCACGACGTTGTTGGCAAGCTTCAGAAACCCGCTCGCGGCCGGCGATCCGGTCGACGTGACCGTTCCCAAACATCCAAGCAGCGGACGGAGCACGTCGATCGTCGCGGCGTCGCCGCCGGCCAGTACGGTGAGCGTTCCGGCTCGAACCTGATCGACGCTTCCCAGAACCGGTGCGGCGATGAAGCGAACGTGCCGATCTGCTGCAGCAGCGGCGAGGGTTGAATACATCTGAGGCGAGAGCGTTGACATTTCGACGAGGACGGTGCTCGCCGTTGCCGCGGGAACGACTTTCGCGAGGCTGACCTCTCGCGCGACTTCATCACCCCAGAGCATGGTAACGACGCAGTCGACCGCGGCAATCATCGACTCGATCGTAGAAAATGGCGTGGCGCCGGCTTTTGCCAGCTCGGTCGCGGCTTGCGGCGAACGGTTCCACACCGCTACGGAATAGTGGTGCGCTAGCCAGTTGCGGGCCAGCGCGCTACCCATCTTGCCGAGGCCCACGACCCCGACACGAAGATTGGTGCCCATCGTAACGTCTCGATCTTATGTGTGAAACAAGCGGGATGCAACAAGCGGCCACAACCGCTGGCCAACGAACATCCCGCATAGTCCGACGAGCCCTAAGAACGGCGGCGCCGGCGACGGCAGTTTCACGAGGCTAAAAGCGATGCCCACGGCCAGACCGGTTCCGAATGCTAAAAGAATCGCGCCCATCGATGGTACCCCCAGGTTGCGGGCATAAGCGTTATCATGGATGCGTCCGAAGTATTCCGGGGAAAATCCTTTGGCCTCGGCGGCGTGCCGTTCGGCAACGAGTTTGCGTACGTCACCGACGAGGATGCGTACGCTGCCGTCGAGGCGGCGTGGACCGCCGGAGTGCGTTACTACGACACGTCACCATGGTACGGTCTTGGACTCGCCGAGCGACGCCTCGGCACCTTTTTACACCGGCAGACGCGCAGCGAATTCGTCCTCTCTTCGAAAGTGGGGAAACTCCTGACCGCGTCGCGCAACAACAATGCCAAAGAGTACTTTCCGTTCACCCCTTCGCCGAACAATTTGCGTTACGACTACGGCGCCGACGGAGTCAAACGCTCGATTGAGGATAGTCTGCAGCGGCTCGGGGTTGACGCGCTCGACGTCGTCTTCGTCCACGACCTCTCGCCCGATAATCCGTGGCTCCCGGGATCGTGGGAGGAGCAGTTTGAGATCGCGCGCAAAGGCGCGTTTCCCGCGCTGAGTAAGATGCGCGAAGAAGGGGTGATCCGAGCCTGGGGCGTCGGTGTAAACTCACCCGATCCTATTCTCAAGCTCATGGAGGTCGCCGACGCGAACGTGTGTCTCTTGGCGCGTCAATATTCATTGATCGATCACGCGAGGGCGTTGCACGAGGTCTTTCCGAAGGCGCGCCAGCGTGGAATGGCATTCGTCGTCGGCTCGTCGCTCAACGCGGGCTTCATCAGCGGCAGCGCACGCTTCAACTACGGCAAAGAGAACTACAAGATCCCCGCTGAAGCCATCGAAAAGCGCGACCGTCTGCGCGCCGTAGCGGCGCGTCACGGCGTGGACCTTCGCACGGCCGCGTTGCAGTTCTCGAGCGCGCCGGACGTCGCGGTTGCACTGGTCGTCGGCTGCTCGAACTCGCAGCAGGTCCTCGCGGATTACTCGTCGCTCGACACGAAGATTCCTCAAGCTTTTTGGTCGGATCTTCGGTCCGAGCTCTTGATCGAATCCGACGCCCCCGTCCCGTCCGAAAGCTAACGCCCCGATAAGGAGAGGACCTTGGACAAGATTCGACCGTTCTTTTGGTTCGAGGATCAAGCCGAAGAGGCAGCCACGCTCTACACGTCGATCTTCCCGAACTCGAAGATCACGCACGTCTCGCGGTACGGCGACGCCGGGCCGGGGCCGGCAGGCAAGGCGATGGTGGTGATGTTTGAGCTGGACGGTCGCGAGTTCATGGCGTTGAACTTCTTTTCTCAAGACGACGCCGGCGCACCGGGGCCGGCTTTTTACATTACGACCAAAGATCAAGCGGAGACCGATCGTTTATGGGACCGGCTTTCCGAAGGCGGCGAACCCGGACAGTGCGGCTGGCTCAAAGACCGGTTCGGTGTGAACTGGAACGTCGTTCCCGAACGTTTCGGCGAGATGATGAACGACGAGGATGACGAGAAGACCGGTCGCGTCTTCAAAGCCATGCTCGAAATGAAGAAGCTCGACATCGCCGAGCTCGAGCGCGCCTACGCCGGTAAAACCTAAGCGAACATCGCGTTGATGTCGGCGTACTTCACGGCATCGGCAGCAAATGTAAACGTTCCCGAATCCCGCAACTCGCGCGCGGCGCGCAAGAATGCTCCCAATGCCGCGCGCGACAGGGCACTCCCGACGCTCACGCGCCGCACCCCTAGCCGGGAGAGCTGCTCGAGCGTCAAACTCGCGCCTTGCAACCCCACGATGACGTTGAGCGGCCGATCGATCGACGAAATCACGTCGGCGATGTCGCGTTGGTTCGTGATGCCCGGCGCGAACAGCACGTCGGCGCCGGCTTCCTGAAAGGCCTGGAGCCGTGCGATCGTATCCCGTAAATCCGGCCGTCCCACGATAAAGTTCTCGGCCCGCGCCGTGATGACGATCGGCACCGGGAGCGAACGCGATGCTTCCACCGCCGCGCGCACGCGCTCGGCGGCAAACGCAACGTCGTATGGAGCGCCGCCGCGTCCGGTCGGCACGTCCTCGATCGAACACCCCGCTAACTCCGCTGCCCCCGCCAGTTGGATGGTTTGCGCAATCGCCTCGGGCGTATCACCGTAGCCGTTTTCCAAATCGGCGCTGACCGGAAGATCGGTCGCTTGCACCATGGCTGCGCAATGCGCGAGCATGTCGTCGCGACCGATAGTTGCGTCGGGTTTGCCCAGCGTGTACGCGTAGCCGGCGCTCGTCGTGGCCAGCGCCTCGAATCCCATCGACGCCAACAGGCGCGCCGTTCCGGGATCGTACGGGTTCGGAATGATGAAGGCGCGATCGCGCAGGTGCAGCGCGCGGAAAGCGGCGGTCTTTTCGGCGTGACTCTTCATTCCCGAGGCTTCGACGTACCCACGTAGAAGCGCCTGGGATGGAGCGTTGGCCCGAACTTCGCTACGACGATTGGAAAGATACGCAGCAAACGCTGCAGATGTGGACGCAGATCGTCGGAAAGATCCGGCTGCGTCAGGAGCCGCTGATCAATCATTGGTGGAACGTCGCGCTGTACGTCACGCAGCGCGGACTGACGACCTCGCCAATGCCGTATCGCGATGGCCGGACGTTTGCAATCGACTTCGATTTCATCGACCACGTGCTGCGGATTACCGACTGCGATGCGAACGCCCGCGAGCTCGCGCTCGAGCCGATGAGCGTCGCGGCGTTCTACGGTAAAATCATGCACGAGTTGGCCGTAATGAACTTTCCGGTGCGGATCAATACGAAGCCAAACGAGGTCGTCGAGGCGATTGCGTTCGAGGCCGACGAGACGCACGCGTCGTACGATCGCCGATACGTCGAGCGCTTCTGGCGCGCACTCGTGCAGATCGATCGGCTTTGCAAAAAATTTCGGGCCGGCTTTCTCGGTAAAGCCAGCCCCGTGCACTTCTTCTGGGGCAGCTTCGATTTGGCCGTGTCGCTGTTCTCGGGACGCCCAGCGCCCCCGCATCCCGGCGGCTTTCCTAACCTGCCCGATCGCGTGACGCGCGAAGCGTATTCGCATGAGGAACAGAGTTTTGGCTTCTGGCCCGGCGGTAACGGTGCGGAGGCTGCCTTTTACGCATACGCGTATCCGGAGCCGGCCGGCTACGCGCAAGCGACGGTACGCCCCGAAGCCGCGGGTTGGAACGCGCAGATGCGCGAGTTCCTGTTGCCCTACGAAAGCGTACGTACGTCGGCCGATCCCGACGATGCAGTGCTTTCGTTTTTTACCTCCGCCTACGATGCAGGTGCCGGGTCGGCACGCTGGGAGGGCGGCCTGCGACGATGAGCGATCTGATTTCGCATACCGAGTACCAGACGATCCAAACACCGGCGCGTTACGAGATTCGCGACATCACCGAAATGGTCGAACGCGCGCGGGCAAACGCCGGGCTATGGGACGGGTTCGTGCTCGTGAGCACGATGCACATCACGTCGAGCATCTTCGTCAACGATCACGAATCGGGTCTTTGGCAGGACATCATGACGTGGCTCGAAGAGCTCGCGCCGCAAAAGCCGCAGTACCGGCATCACCTCACCGGTGAAGACAACGCCGACGCACACCTCAAGCGCATGCTGCTCGGTCATCAGGTGATCGTGCCCGTCACGAAAGGAAAGCTCGATCTCGGTCCGTGGGAACGCGTGCACTACGGCGAGTTCGACGGTTGCCGTCCCAAGCGGGTTCTGCTCAAAGCGCTAGGGATAGCGGAAGAAGGTCGAAGCACACGCTCGTGAGACTCGCAGGCCGCTTCGCCCTCGCGCTGCTCGTTGCGGCCGCAACGGCAACCACCGCTCGTGCCGAGGATTGGCCGCTGTTCGGGCACGATTCGGCGCGCACCGGCGTCGATGCCGGCGGTACGGCGATTACCGCGTCCAACGTTCGCCGCTTGCGTATGCGCTGGCAGGTTTCGCTCGGTACCACCGCCGATTCGACGCCGATCTTTCTCGAGCGCGTCCCGATTCACGGCCGAGTTCGCCCGATGCTCTTTCAGACCGACAAGAGCGGCGTGACGTACGGCATCGACGCGTTGACGGGGCTCATTCGCTGGCGGTTTCGCACGCACGGTCCGAACATCACGACGTCGACGCCGGCAGCGGATCCCACGGGTTTGGCCGTGTACGTTCCGGGTGTCGACGCAATGCTGCACAAGCTCGACGCCGCGACGGGTCGCGAGTTGGGAGCGCCCGGTTTCCCGGCGCGCATCACGCGCATGCCGCAAACCGAAAAAGACGCGTCGGCGCTCAATCTCGCCAACGGACGTCTCTATGCAACGACGTCGGGCTATTACGGCGACGCGCCGCCGTACATCGGTCACGTCGTCAGCGTTCGTTTGAGCGACGGAGGGACGCACGTATTCAACTCGCTCTGCAGCGATACGACCGGGTTGCCCGGACCGAACACGTGCCCGGCAAGCGACTCGGGCATTTGGGGACGCGGCGGCGCCGTCGTCGATCCGGATCCGTCGATGCACGGCGCGGTCTACGCAGCGACCGGTAACGGTGAGTTCGACGTCCGTGACGGCGGCAGCGACTACGGCGACTCGGTGATCGCCGTCAGCGCGGACGCAACGCAGTTATTCGGTCACTATACGCCCAGCGACTACGCGCAGCTCGATAGCGGCGACGTCGACGTGGGCAGCACGTCGCCGGTGGTATTGCCGCGCCAGCCGGGAAGCCGAACGCCGCTGATGCTCGCGCAGGGCGGTAAAGATGCGATTTTGCGCCTGGTTAACCGCGATCCGCTGCCGGGCATCGCGCACGAGCTGCAGCAAATTTCGCTCCCGCAAGGGCTCTTTTCGACGCCCGCCGTGTGGACCGAAGGCAATCGCACGTGGCTCTTCGTCGGGCTTTCGCAGGCGGTCGATGCGTACGTTCTCGTCACCAACGCCAACGGGGAGAGCCGCTTGCGCGGCGTTTGGCATTCGCCGGCAGGCAGCACCGGCGGCGAGGGCACGTCGCCCGTGGTGAGCAACGGCGTTGTGTTCGCCGCGTTCGACAACCAAATCGTGGCGCTGAGCGCCCATACCGGCAGAACGCTCTGGTCGAGCGCTCGGCGCAGTGCGTTGCGCTCGATCGGCCCAGTGCATTGGGAAAGCCCGATCGTCGTCGACGGCGCCGTCTTCTGCTCCGACGAGAACGGCCACCTCACCGCGTACGCGCTGCGGTAGTGGAGCTTACCAGCGCTGGGCGCGCGACGCTCATGCGGATCTTCGTCGACGAGGCCGATCGCAGCGACAAAGGGCCGCTGTACGCGGCAATCATCGAGGAGCTGCGCCGCAACGGATTTGCCGGCGCGACCGTGCTCAAGGGCATCGAGGGCTTTGGCGCGCATCGCGAGGTGCACGCCGCGCGCAGCGTCGATTACGCGAGCAATCTCCCGGTGGTCGTCGAGGTGGCCGAAACCGAGGAGAAAATCCAAGCGATCGTTCCGGTGCTGTGCGCAATGATCCCCGAGGGGCTGATCACCCTCGAGCGCATCACCATGCGTTTGATCGGTAAGGCGCCGTGAATCGCCCGGTTGAGCTGTTGGCGGTTTTCGTCGGCGGCGGCTTGGGTTCGCTCGCGCGCTATCTCACCGGTCTCGTCTTCCTACAACGTTTCGGACCGGGCTTTCCCTACGGAACGCTCGCCATCAATCTCGCGGGCTGTTTCTTGATCGGTATCGTCGCCGAGCTCGCGCAGACGCGTGCGTTCGGCATCGGGTCCAGCGCGCGGTTGTTCCTCGTCGTCGGCGTTCTCGGCGGCTTTACGACGTTTTCAACCTTCGCCTACGATGCCGTCACGCTCGCCGGCGAGGCGCTTTCGATTCCGGCGATCGTCTACGTCTTGGCCAGTGTCGCCGGCGGTATCATCGCCGCCTTTGCCGGCATCGTCGTGGTGCGTTTGTCATCCTGACCGTAGCGCCCAAAGGGCGCGAAGTCGAAGGGCAGGCGCATCGGTCAAAGGGCAGGCGCATCGCAGGTAGAAATCGCCCGCCATGCCGCAACCAACCCTTGACGTCGTCGGTATCGGAAATGCGATCGTCGACATTATCGCATCGGCCGACGATGCATTTCTCGAAACGCACGCCATGTCAAAGGGCGGCATGATGCTCGTCGACCAGCAACGCGCCGAAGCGATCTACGCGCGAATGGGCCCCACGATGATCTCGTCGGGGGGATCGGCCGGCAACACGATCGCCGGTATCGCATCGCTGGGCGGCCGTACCGGTTACATTGGGAAAGTCCGTGACGACGAGTTCGGCAACGCGTTTCGCCACGATATCACGGCGGCGGGTACGATCTTCCGCACCCCCGCGGCGACTGAAGGTCCGGCGACCGCGCAGTGCCTGATACTCGTGACACCCGATTCGCAGCGCACGATGAACACCTACCTCGGAGCTTGCGTCAATATCGGGTCAGACGATATCGACGAAGACCTCATCCGTTCCGCGCAGTACACGTATCTCGAAGGGTATCTCTACGACGATCCGGCCGCCAAGCGCGCGTTCCATGCGGCCGCCGAGGTCGCGCATTCCGCTAAGCGTTGCGTCGCACTGTCGCTTTCGGACGCCTTCTGCGTCGAACGGCACCGCAGCGATTTCCTCGCGCTGGTCGAACATCACGTCGACGTGCTGTTCGGCAACCGGGGCGAGATCGAAGCGCTCTTCGAATGCGGATGGGACGAAGCGATCGCGCACCTCCGGCCGCTCACCGATCTCGCGGCGATCACGCGCGGCCCCGGCGGTTCGGTCGTCATCACGAAAAACGACGTCATCGAAGTTGCCGCCGAACCCGTCGATCGCGTCGTCGACACGACCGGTGCCGGCGACCTTTATGCCGCCGGCTTTCTGTTCGGCTTGACGCGAGGCGTCCCGTTGCGCGAGTGCGGACGTTTGGGGAGCATCGCCGCAGCCGAGATTATCGGCCACTTTGGCGCCCGCCCGCAAACGCCGCTGCACACGTTGGTACCGGCAGCGACGTTATCGTAGAGCGAGATGCTCGACCGTCCTTTGCGCGCTGCGATTCTTGCCGCCGCCGATAATACGGCCGTTCGCCGCGTCGTGACGCGCTACGGTTTCCGCTTGGGAGCCGCGCGTTTTGTTGCCGGGGAGAGCGCCGACGACTTCCTACGCGTGGCCGCCGATCTCAACGCACAAGGCTTTGCGGTTGCGTGCGGCATTCTCGGCGAAGGCGTTCGCGATCGCGCAGAGGCAACGGCGGCGGCCGATACCTATTGCGAGCTTTTGCGGACGTTTGCCGCACGCAGGCTCGATGCCAACGTTGCGTTCAAGCTGACGCACGTGGGCCTCGATCTCGATCCCGAACTTGCCTACGATAACGCGGCCCGGATCGCGCAGGCCGCGCTCGATACTGGCAACACGATGCGTATGGATATGGAACAGTCGCGCTACGTCGATTCGACCCTCGCCACGTACCGCCGGCTGCGCGAGCGCTTCGAGAACGTTGGCTTCGTTCTGCAGTCGTGCTTGCACCGTTCGCTCGACGATCTTCGGGCGCTGACGCCGTTGCGTCCCAACGTTCGGCTGGTCAAGGGCGCGTATCTCGAGCCGCCGGAAATCGCCTTTCCGAAGAAACGCGATGTCGACGATAGCTATTTGCGCCTTGCCGAGAACGCGCTGTCCAACGAAGGATACACGTGTATTGCGACGCACGATCCGGCGATCGTGGAGCACGTGCGCGCCTTCGCGGCGCGCAAGGGTCTTCCGAAACGAGGCCGGTTCGAGTTTCAAATGCTCTACGGCATTTCCACACCACTGGCACGCAAGCTGATTGATGAGGGATACCGCGTGCGCCTGGCCGTACCGTTCGGCAGTTTTTGGTTTCCCTATCTCATGCGGCGCCTTGCCGAGCGCCCCGCCAATCTGGCGTTCTTCCTGCGCGGAGCTTTGGGGCGATGAGCGCGTTGCGTAAGGGCGTGTGGTCGGCGGTGTTGACCCCGGTCGACCGGCAGCTGCGACCCGACCCGCGCAAAGCCGTCGAGTATTACGACTGGCTGCTGCACGAGGGCATCGATGGTCTCAACGTGCTCGGCAGCAACGGCGAAGCGCCGTCGTTCGGCACCGGCCAACGGATTCGCTATATGGAAGCGATCGCGCAAAGCGGTCTTCCCCGCGACCGCATGATGATTGGAACCGGTACGACGTCGCTCGAAGATACCGTGCGTCTCACGCAAACCGCGCTCGACTGCGGATTTGCCGCCGCGCTGATCATGCCGCCCTTTTTCTTTCGCGACGCGGGCGACGACGGCGTCGTCGCATTTTTTGCGGCTCTACTGGCAAGGATCGACGATCCGGGACGACGCTTGATGCTGTACAACTGGCCGGCCGTGAGCGGCATCACGTTCCACACGGCTCTCGTCGACCGGCTGATCGGCGAGTTTCCACACGCTATTTGCGGCATGAAAGACACGTCCAACAACGAGCCGCTCCAGCGCGACGTCCTCGCGCGTCATCCCGACTTGGCCGTTTTTCCGAGCTCCGAAGAGTTTCTCACGACGGCGCGTGAGTACGGCGCATCGGGCTGCATTTCGGGTTCGGTCGCGCTTTGGCCGCAGCTCTCGCAGCGCGTGTGGCAAACCGGTGAGGGCGCCGAACGCCTGGTGCGACTGCGTCACTGCATCGCCGGACCGAACATGCTCGTGCGGGTGCGCTACCTTACGTCGCGAATGCGCGACGACGATGCGTGGGAACGTCCGATGCCGCCGCTCGTGCCGATGACGATGGAAGAGAAGGGCGCGCTCGAAGCGGCCGTCAGCCGCTGCGCTTGAGCGCGGTATTCCCGAAGACCCGGCGCAACGTCTCCCAGAACGTGTCGGGCGCCGATGCGAGAGCGGCCGGCAGAGCCGGCGTTGCCGGAAGCATCACCCGCGGCACCACGCTGCCGTCTTTGACGCCTCGCTCGAACGCGCAGACGAGCGCATCGCGATCGTCGAACGCCAGCATATCGAGTTCCAGCGGTTTTTCCGGGCGAACTTGACGAATGGTGATCTGCCGCTTGTCCTGAGCTCCTCCCAGGCGCACGATTTCGTTGGTAGCCTGCGCGATGCGCAGCTCGTAGTCGATCAGGCGCTGTTGCCAAAGCGTCGCAATGTTGTAAGCCATCTCCGCCAGGCCGAGCGTCGATCCTTCGGCCAGCGCATTGCGCTCGCAATCGACGAAGACGACGGTGACTTCGGTCGCGCCGTTATCGACCGCTATGCCGAGCGGCGACGTATGCACGATGCAGCCGTCGGCGTAAAGGTTGTGCTGCTCGCCGAATGCTAACTCGACTGGGCTGAAGAGCCCCGGCATCGCCGACGATGCCAGCAGCGCCATGACGAAGTTCTCGCGGGTCAGGTCGTGATATTCGGTGAGTCGCGCTCTGCGCGGCATGTCCACGTCCTTGACGAACGCCCGGAAGACGGCGGCCGACGCTTGTGAGGCGTTGGTGGCGCCGATGAGCAGTGACGTCTGCAAGCAATCGAAGTCCACCATCTTCCCCAGCGCTTCGTGGACGGCGGCCAAACTCGACTTATGGTACTCACCAAGCTTGCGAAGGAACGGCAGCGCTGACGCCGCGCGCGCCACCCCCATCGCGTCGCGCCACGGGTTGCCGTAGCCGATCGAGCCGACGTGATCGATCAGGCGCCGCAGGCGCGGTACGTGTGGAAAGAGCTCGCGGGCGTGGGTCGGAAACTCCTGGTGCCAAAAGCGTTCGAGCGCGTTCTCTACCGTGCCGGCTGCAATGAGCGCTGCGTTGATCGCGCCGATCGAGACGCCGCAGATCACGTCGTATCGCTCGCGCTGGAGAAGAGCAGATGCGACACCTGCCTCGTAGGCACCGTGCGCTCCGCCGCCGCTCAGAACCAACGCTTTCATCTTATTAGATTATCGGCTTATCGCAGGTATGCGTAAACGCCCTTCCTACTTCATAAAGCTCTAACGAATGGGCCGTTTGCCCCTCTTATATAGGCCTTGCGTACGCCGGCAGTCTCAAAAACGATGACTTCATTTACGCCTGGGCGCAGCCAGGCGCCCGGGACGTAGAGCGCGTCTTGCGGTCCGGCCGACCAGTACCGGCCGAGGTTTCGCCCGTTGACGAAGAGCACACCCTTGCCGAAGCCGCGCATGTCCAAAAACGTATCGTGCGTCTGCGAAACGTCAAACGTTCCGCGGAAGAACGCGGGCGCGGCCCGCACGCCGCCGTCGAACTTCAGCGGCGAAAAATCGTCGAGCGGCAGCGGGAAGATTTGCCAGTCGAGCAGTTCGCCGCCGTTGTAACGTACCGACCGTTCGATACCCTTACGCTCGGCCTCGATGAGCGGACCGTAGTTGATTCGGCCGCAGTTTTCTACCAGGATATCGAGCGTTGCGCCGGCGGGACGCGCGGGGAGATGCAATCCGGTCGAACCGGTGCGACGGTCCAAGCTGCCGGCAACGGCGCCGTCGAGCATGACCGTTGCGTAGTCGCGCACCGCGTCGATCTCGAGCAGCCCGGCGCAAGCGTCCCCAAGCGTCGTTCGATAGAGCGCAAATCCGAACGCTTGTCCGAACGCTTCCATCGACTGCGGCCGCTCGACCCGGACCGCGTCGCGCAGCAGCGGTTCGAGCGAAGCGCACTCCTGCAACGCGAACTCCTCGATCTCCAGGATCTGCGGAGCCGGCGGTACGGGTCGCAGCGGCACCTTGCGAACCGCGGCGATCGCATCGCGAAAGGCAAAGTATTTTGGCCGCGGCCGCCCCGCTTCGTCAATGGCCGCCAGATAGTCGTAACTCGTCGTCACGGGCGCGTACGGCTCGCGCTCCGAACCGTTGGCGCCGTTGGTGAAACCGAAGTTGGTGCCGCCGTGCAGCATGTACACGTTGAACGAACAGTCGGATTGCGCCATCCACGCCACGTCGCGAATCTGCTGGGCGTCGTCGCGCAACTGGTGCGGTTCGCCCCAATGATCGAACCAGCCGGCCCAGTATTCACCGCAGATCGGACGCTGCAGCGGCCGCAGCTCGCGCAGGATCGCCAAGTCTCGCTCGGGGTCGCCGGGGGCAAACGTCGATGCGACGGCGATATCGGCAAGTGCGCCGCGTCCGACGTCGCCCGGCTGATCGACGGTGTAAAAAGGCGATTCGCCGAAGCCGGCGTCGTCGAGTGCGGTACGCATCGCCGATAGGTAGGACGCGTCGTCGCCGAACGCACCGTATTCGTTTTCAAGCTGCACGGCGACGATCGGGCCGCCGCGCGAACGCTGCAGGGGCGCAAGCTCCGTTCCGAGCCGGCGCAGCCATCGCCGTACCGGAGTCATGTACGAATCGTGCGCGGTGCGCAGGCGCATCTCCGGATTTGCCAGCAGCCACGCCGGCAAGCCGCCGAGATCCCACTCCGCGCACACGTACGGCCCCGGCCGCAGCACGACCGCCAGTCCGCACTGGGCAGCGAGCCGGACGTATTCGGCGACGTCGTTAGGCCCCGCGAAATCGAAGCGCTCCGGTTGAGGTTCGTGCAGATTCCAGAACACGTACGTCGACACGGCGTCGAGCCCCATGGCGTACGCCATCTCCAATCGCGCGCGCCAGTATTCCCGCGGTATTCGCGGGTAATGCATCTCGCCGCTGAAGAACTGGCCGCCGGCGATCACGCGTCGCGTAAGTGCTTAGCCGCGTCCTCGGCGGTGAGATCCCGTTGCGGCTGCCCCAGCATCTCGTAGCCGACCATGTACTTGCGAACGCTTGCCGAGCGCAGGAGCGGCGGATAGTAGTGTGCGTGCGCGTGCCATTCGGCATGCTCGTCACCGTCGCACGGCCGTTGATGAAAGCCCATCGAATACGGAAACGGTACGCCGAACAGGCGATCGTACCGGGTGACGAGCGTCTTGATGGCGCGCGCGAGGCTCGCGCGCTCTTGAGCATCGTACTCGTCGAGCGATCCGCGGTGCCGTCGTCCGAGAATCATCGCTTCGAACGGCCACGTTGCCCAGAACGGCACCATCACGACCGTGCGATCGTCGAGGTAGATAAGCCGCTCCTTCCGCTCGACCTCGAAGGCGGCGTACGCGCAGAGCAGACACTCGCCCGACGTTTTCCAATGCTCGCGTAAGGATACGCATTCTTTCGCGAGTTCGTTTGGAATCGACGACTCGGCCCAGATTTGTCCGTGCGGATGCGGATTGCTCGCACCCATCATCGAGCCGCGATTCTCGAAGATCGTCACCGCGTTGACGAAGGGCAGCGCACCGAGTTCTTCATATTGTGCCGCCCAACAATCGACGATCTCCACGATCTCGCTCTCCGGCATCGATTCGAAGTGCAAGTCATGGCGTGGCGAGAAGCAGAGAACGCGGCATTCCCCGGCAACCTCTTGCCGCACGACGATGTCGTCCTGAGCGTGTCGAACGGCTGGAGTGACCTCGGGTACTAATGCCGGGAAGTCGTTTTCGAACACGTACGTCGACGTGTAGTGCGGATTGCGTTCATGGTTCGCGCGTTCGTTGCCGGGGCAGAGGTAGCACGTAGGGTCGTAACGCTGCGCCGCCGGTACCGGCGCCTGAGATCGTTCGCCCAGCCACGGCCGCTCGATGCGATGCGAAGAAACCAGCACCCACTCCCGCGTCAATGGATTGAATCGCCGCTCGGCCATCCGAGCCTATTTGCGCGCCGGCACCGCTATGTCATCTAGAACTTGAAGTAGATGAAGGTCTCGGCGGCGCCGGGCCACGAGAATAGCTCGGCTCCCAGCAGCATCGCAGTAATGGCGCTCGCTTGCGCAAACCGAGGAAGGGCGGCCCACGTAAAGCGTACGGCGTTTTCGCCCAGCGCGATGCGCACGATCCCAAAGAGTACGACGGCACCCGCGATCACGGCGCACCAGCCGGCAATCGTCGAAGATCCCGGACCGCCGGTGAACATTGCACGGTAGATTTCGAACGCTTGCGAAAAGCTCTGCGCTCGGAACGGAATCCACGCGAGCGTGACCGCGGTGAACGTGAGCAGCGCTCGCAGCGCTACCATCGGCCGGTTTGAAGGATTGACTTTGCCGATGCCGGTGATGCGCTCGAAGGCTAAGAACAGCCCGTGCAAACCGCCCCATGCAACGAAAGTCCACTGGGCACCGTGCCAAAGGCCGCCGAGCAGCATCGTGATCATCAAGTTGCGTATCGTGCTCAGCCGGCCGCCGCGGCTTCCGCCCAGGGGAATGTACAGGTAGTCGCGCAGCCACGTCGAGAGCGTCATGTGCCAGCGATGCCAGAAGTCCGTGACGCTCGTTGCGAGGTACGGCAGATTGAAGTTCTCCGGAAAGACGAATCCGAAGAGCCGCGCGGTTCCGACGGCGATATCGGTATAGGCGGAAAAATCGAAGTAAATTTGCATCGAAAATGCAAAGGCGGCGGTCCACGCCGCGGGCGCACCCGGGTGAGCGCCGCTTGCGCCGAAATAGGCGTCGACGGCCGGCGCAAACTGATCGGCGATCGCCAGTTTCTTGAAAAGCCCAAAAGTGATGCGGCCGGCGGCGTAGGCCACGTCGCTTGCGTTCGGAGGCTTCCAATGCAGCAGCTCGCCGAAGAACAGCCCCGCGCGTACGATCGGGCCCGACAGCAGCTGCGGAAAGAACGCGATATAGAGCGCGTAATCCGGCGCGCTGCGGATAGCCGGCGTCTTGGCGCGGTAGACGTCGACGAGATACGAGATGCTTTGAAAGGTGTGGAAGCTGATGCCGATTGGGACGATCCAATTGACCAGCCACGGATCGGGATGAACGCCGAACAGCGCCGAGATCGTTGCGGTGGTGAGGTTGGCGTATTTGAACGTACCTAAGAATGCGAGGTTGGCGGCGACGCCGGCCGCCAACAGCAGCCGCCGGCGGCGCCCGAACGTTCGTTCCAAGGCCAAGGCAATAAAAAAATCGCTCGCGGTCAGCGCGAAGAGAAAAACGACGTACCACCCGTTCCAGGCGGCGTAGAAGACGTAGCTTGCGATCAATAGCAAGTATCGCCGCCACATCGTCGGTAGCACGTAGAAAAACGCGGCGACGATCGCGACCAAAACGGCGGCGCCGATGCCCCAGCGCATCGATTGTATTGGGAACTGCAGCGTGGACGCCGGCGGCATGGGCCCGATCAACGAATGCTGTGGCGGGGCCGAGCCGGCGAGCGCGCGCGCGACGTCGCGACCGAGAAGCTCGCTAAAGCGCAGGCTGCCGTCGCGATTGAGATGATCGTGATCGGCGAAGAGTGCCGGCTGCTCCAAGCTCATGTAGCCTTGAGCCGGCAACAGGCGTGCGAGCCCGCTCCGTGCGAGCGCCTTCAACGACGCCCCGAGCGCCTCGCCGGAGTTTCGGTGCGCTGGGCGCGTCGGAATGCGCACGAAGATGACCGGCGTGCCCGCCGCAACGTAGCGCTTCACGATCGGATAGAGCCACTCGCGGCGATACGCCGCATAGGTTGGGCTGGCGTGTGGGATCCTCAGAACCTGCGCGGGCATGGCCGCGCGCACCTCCGGTGTAACGCCGGGCGGGTATTGAATCTGATTCCGGCGGAAGTCGACGCGCATTCCCTCGAGCGTCTCCTCGCGCGGATGCCATACGAGCGGCGCATAGAACGGCTTCGCACGAGCTCGCGCGATGGCGGCGAACCGGGCGCCGGGATCGGCGGCAAAGGCCTGAATGTCGTCGCGCAGAATCGGCCCGCGCAACAATAAGTCGAGGCCGGTCGTGAGCTGCATGGTCAGCCCGTCGAAGGTTCCGGCAATCTTCGGAATCTGTGCCGGCGCGACCGCAAAAACCAAGTAGTGTAAGTCTTGCTCGCGCTGGTCGCCGTCAATGCTTCCGATGGCGCTGTCGTCGTCGGCGTAGGTATCGACCGGAATGACCAAGGCGTGAAAGCGCCGTGCCGTCGGATCGATTTCGTGCAGGAAGTAATACCAGCATCGCGGCGTCGTTCCGCGGACGCCGCCGTTAACGAAACGCAGCTCTCCTCCGGCAGCAGCAGCCGCCGTCGCCGGATCGAGCCCCGAGTAGATGCGAGAGTCGCCGACGACGAGTACGTCGGTGCGTGGGTTCGCCGTGAAGTCGAGCAAAACGCGGCGCGCCGCCTCGAAGTCGCCCGCGCTCGAATCCGGGTCGACCACGTTTCGATAGATGGGCGTGTAGAAGAGCAACGCGTCGGCAGCAACAAAGAGCAGCACCGCCACAAGCAGGACGTTGGAAAGACGCACCAAGCGCTTCATCCGGACGTCGCTCCGTCGACGGGCGTGCCGTCGTAGAGGCTGGGTACGATACCGGTAGCGACGCGATACTCGCGCGCGATGCGTTCGCGAAACGCGTCCGCCGAAGCGGCCGCTAGGAGATTGACGGTACAGCCGCCGAAGCCGCCGCCCGTCATCCGCGCACCGTATACGCCGTCGCAGCCGCGAGCGATGCCGACCATCGTATCGAGTTCCTCGGCGCTCACCTCGTAATCGTCGCGCAAGCTGTCGTGGGACGCGTTCATGAGCGCACCAAACTGTGCGAGGTCGCGGCCTTCGAGCGCCTTTGCCGCCTCTAGCACGCGCGCGTTTTCGGTCACGACGTGGCGCGCCCGCCGGAAGAGGACGGGGTCGAGCTCGGCTTCGTGACGCAGTAATTCGTCGAGTGAAACGTGGCGCAGCGAAGTGAGGATCGGATACCACTGCCGCAACGCCAGCACTGCTGCTTCGCACTGCTCGCGGCGTTTGTTGTATTCGCCCGCGGCTAGCTCGTGCTTCACCATAGTATTGCAAATCACGATACGAGCGGATCGGGGGACCGGTAGATAGCGGTGTTGCAGCGTCTCCGTGTCCAAGAGTATGGCACGGTCGCGTTCGCCGAAGAGCACCGCGTATTGATCCATAATGCCCGAGCGAATGCCCACATGCTCGTGCTCGGCGCGCTGACAGATCCTAGCTAGCGCCACGCGATCGATCTCCGCACCGGCAATGCCGAGCGCGCCCAAAGCGACCGCGACTTCGAACGATGCCGACGAGCTCAAACCGGCGCCGATCGGGAGGTCCCCGCCGGCCTCGATATCGATGCCGCCCACCGCGACGCCGGCGCGCCGCAACTCGAGCACCACACCCTCGGCGTACTTGATGGCTCTATCGTCGTGCGGTTTTGCGAGCACGACACGGTCGTCGGCGCGCGCCTGCACCGTCACTTCCGTGTAATAGCCGATCGCGCACGGCATGACGAAACCGTCGTTGTAGTCGGTGTGCTCGCCGATGAGGTTCACGCGCCCCGGCGCGCGCCCGGCACTCGCGCTCAATATGCCGGGACCTCGTCGCCGCTCATGTCGGCTCGATGCCGGGTGACGACGCGTAGGCGTATTCGCGAACGATGCCGGAGTGCTCGACGCCGTCGGCATCCGTGCCGAGCAGACACCGAGCGTGGCCGCCCGTAAAATGATTGTGCGCATCAAAATACAGCACCGCGACTAGCGCGAGCAACGCCTTCATGGCGAGCGATTTTGACTACGAGGCGAAATCGACCTTGAAAAGGTACGTCCCGCCGACCGGCTGACAGTCCACGATCGACGGTGCGTACGTCGAGCGGCGTGCCGCGTCGACGGCCGCACGATCCAAGCTCATCGTGCCCGTCGACGTGTAGATGTGCGCATCGGTAACGCGTCCGCGGCCGTCGAGCGATACCTGCACCTGTGCGGTCGCTTGTGTGCCGGCGGCGTCTTCGGGTTCGTCGGGACTGATAGCATCGAGCACATGCGCCGGTGCGTACGGATTCGAACACGCCGGTTGCGGAATCGGCGACGGCGAAGCGGACCCGATACCGTCGCCGGCAATGGACGGTCCCGACGTAGCAACGACGGGAGGTCCGGCCGAAACCGGACCTCCGCCGTGAGCGACGGCATGCGGCGGATGAACGCTAACCCGCGTGCTCGTCGATGCGTGCGACGGTGACATAACGTGGTGTGGCTGCGGGCGTGGCGTGGGCGGCGGCGTGGGCGGCGGGGTCGCGATATGGACGATGCTGATGTGCTGCGGTACCTCAGCTTGCGCTCGCGCGGGCGGCGTCGTTCGCGCAACGATGGCGAAAACGACGTGGATCGCGAGCGAAATCGCCAGCGCCCAAACCAGAATCCGATTGCTCGACCGTCCGTTCACGTACGAGTAGTGCACGGCGCTGCTCGCTTGTGACGTGCGCGAGCGAGGTCACAAAACGCCTCCGTAGAACGATGCGCGCTATGGAGCCGAAGGATCCGCCGATTCCGCCGGTCATCCACGACGTCGTCGTGGACGTTCCCGGGTGGCAAGAGGTCAAACCGCGCATCCCCGACACGCTGCAGCGCCGCACGCTAGAAAAACAGCGCAGCGTTCGCGAGATCGTGTTCGGCGTGCAGGACGGCATCCTCACGACCTTGGGCATCATCACCGGCGTCGGCGTTGCCGAGGGCGACCGTTCCGCCGTCTTTATCAGCGGTTTCCTCGCGCTGCTCGCCGGATCGCTGTCGATGGGTGTCGGCGAGTTTCTCGGACGCAAGTCGGAGCGTGAAGTCATTCAAGCGACCATCGAGATGGAGAAGCGCGAGATGGCCGCCGACCCGCAGGCCGAGTTTGCCGAGCAGGTCGCCTACTATAAACTGAAAGGCTTCAGCGCCGACGAGGCGCAGATGATCGTGCGCCGTCTCACGCAGCATCCGGATATCTATCTGTACGAAATGATGCGCGACGAGTTCGGGATCGATCCGCGCGAAGCGCAAAACGAGGGACTACGCGGGCCGTTTTCCATGAGCGTGTCGTATGCGATCGGTTCGTTTCTGCCGATCGTTGCGTTTTTGCTGCCGTTCGCCATGAGCGTATCGACGCTCGTTTCGCTCGGCTTTGCGGTCGCGGGACTCTTCGGCGTCGGCTACTATGCGGGAACGCTCAGCGAACGCAATTCGTTTGCGAAGGGGTTGGAAATCGCGCTCTACGGCTGCGGCGTGTTCGTGATCTCGTATCTGGCTGGACATTATATTCCGCCGCTCTTCGGCCACGCACCGGTTGCGGTCGGCGGCTAAATGGTTATACTCAACGCGCTGATCGCCGGACTCGTTCAAGCCGCCGGATTTTTCTGGGACAGTCTCTTCGGCCTGATCTTCGGATTTTTGATCTCCGCGATCGTCCAAACCGTGCTGACGCCGGAGTCGATGGAGAAGTATCTCGGACCGAACCTGCGCGGAATCCTCTGCGGCATGGGCTTCGGGATCATTTCGTCGGCCTGCTCGTACGGAGCCGCCGCCGCGGCGCGCGGGTTTTATCGCAGCGGCGCCGACGTGCGCTCGGTCTTCGCCTTTCTCATTTCGTCGACGAACATGAATCTTGCGATCTTGATTCTGTTCTGGTCGCTGCTGGGCTGGCGTTTCGCGTTTGCCGAGTTTTTCGGCGGCGTCATCATCATAGCCGTCGTCGTCACCGGCTTTTCGCTGCTGTTCTCACGCGATCGATTGCGGGCGCAGCCCGAAGCCGGAGTCGAGGAAGAAGACGGCGATCCCTGCTGTCACCATCACGATGCCGGCACGGCTCCGTCGCGCGGCTTGGCCAACGCGCAAACGTGGCGTGAAATCGCCGATACGGCGCTCGGCGACGTCCGCATGCTCCGCACCGAGCTCGTCGTCGGCTATCTCATCGCCGGCTACGCCGCCGCGTTGATTCCGCCGCACTGGCTCGCGGCGGCGCTGCACGCCGTCGGCGGCGTCCCGGTCGTGGGCTACGTACTGTTGCTGATCGTCGGCGTGCTGATCGCCGTCGCAACGTTCGTTTGCTCGATGGGGAACGTGCCCGTCGCTCGTTACCTGGCCAATGCGGGCATTCCGCTGGGAGCGAACACGAGCTTCATCTACGGAGATCTGTTGATTCTGCCGCTCATCGCGATCTACCGCAAGTCGTTCCCGCCGGCAATCACGTGGACGTTCGTCGGCTTGTTTTTTGCGGGCGCGCTCCTCGCCGGCGCCATCATGGAACGCGTGGTCGGCGGCGGTACCGGCCTGATGACGATGGGGTCGATGGCGATCAACGACCGCTTCACGCTCGTCTCGAACGTCGTGGGAATCGTCGCGGCAGCTTGCGTTGCTATTGCCGCGAGGAGGGCGTCCCTCACGCCTACCTAATGTAGCCGAACGCGCGTCCGCCTAGAATCGAAGCATGATTAAGTGGTTACGCTCGGGGGTGGCAACCCTCATCATGAGCTCCATGGCTTTCGGCTTCTCGGTTCAGCCCGCAAAGGCCGATACGACGTCTACCCTGCTCATCACCGCGGCAGCGGTGGCAGCTCTCATGACGGGCGTCAACGTCGCCGAGAAAAATGCTAAGGCGAACCAGCTCGTCGGATATCTTCCAAATGGTTCGCGCGTCTACGCCGACGGTCACGTCGTCGCGCGCACCGGTGCCGTCTGGTACCCGGGAAATCAAGGCGAGAACATTCAGTGCAACGGCTACCAGTGCGCCATCGTTGGCCAAAACGTCGGCTACGGCGGCTACGGGTACGGATCTCCCGGTTTTCCGGCATACAACGGCTACCAAGGCTATAACGCCTACCCCGCGAGCTATGGCGGCGGCTATCCCGCGAACTATGGCGCCGGCTATCCCGCGAACTACGGCGGCTATCCCGCGAACTACAACGGGGGCTATTACCCCTCAACGTACAACGGCGGCTACGCCCCCGGTACGACGACGGTGAATCGCTACGTCGATAGGACGTACAAGACGGTCATCAAGCGCTACCGCAAGCGCGACCGCGATGGCGACCGTCACCACGACAACGACGGAGACGGCCCCGGCCGCTAGCACCGTAAACCATCCGCCCGTGCCGAAAACTCTAGTGTGAGTCTGCGGCACGGGCTTCTCATTTTGCTAGCCGCGCTGGGCTCGTGCTCGCCGCCGGGCGAACCGACCAGCTTATCGGCGCATGCCGTAACCGCCTCGCGCGCAACCAAAATTTTCGACGACGAGTTCGACGGCGCTTCGCTCAACCGGGTCTGGTCGACGTGCTATCCTTGGGCGAACCCCAAGCGGGGCTGCACGAACGGCGGCAAGCTCGAGCTCGAATGGTATCTGCCGGATAACGTCGCGCTGCGCGGCGGTTACCTGAATCTCACCGCGAAGCCGCAGACGGCCTATGCCGGACATCCCTACACGTCCGGCATGATCGCCACCGGCGGAAGGCCCAACACCAAATCGACGTTCTCATATCTCTACGGGTACGCTGAGGCGCGTATCAAGCTGCCGCGCGGCGCCGGCATGTGGCCTGCGTTCTGGCTCGTGCCCGCAAACCGGACGTGGCCTCCCGAAATCGACATCATGGAGTTCCAGGGCGTCCGGCCCAAGAACGACATCGTGACGATCCACTGGGGCACCGCCAAACATCCGCAGCAAAACGGCAGCACCGTCGATACGGGGACCGATTTATGGCGCGGTTACCATACGTACGGCCTCGATTGGGAGGCCTCGCGCGTAACGTGGTACTTCGACGGCAAAGCGATCAAGTCGTACACGGACACCGCGCATATCCCGCACCAGCCGATGTACGTTATTCTCAATCTCGCAGTCGGCGGATGGCTGCCGCATCAGCTCGAGCCCAAACGCAAGAGCTTTCCGGCGACGGCATCCGTGGATTACGTTCGCATTTGGAGCGCGTCGCGCCAATAACGCAGCGTGTCTGCCGTGACGCCGCTGCGTTGCGCGGCAAGTCCGGTCACGTAGTCGTACAACTCTCGCGCTTGCTCTTGCAAACCGAGCGTACCCAGCGAGATCATCATGCGCGTCAGACGCAAGTGATTGTGGTCGCCGGGCGTTAGCCACCCCAGATCGGCTTTGTAGAATGCCAGCATCCGATCGTAGGACCGCCGCAGGTTTGCGCGCAGCTCCGGCCGGGAGCGAAATGCCTCGACCGTCGGGTCGTCGAGCCGGGGCGCCGTTGGATTCGCGCCGCTGCGTTCCCGCAGCGGAAACAGCCATTGAATGAAGTCGTGCGTGTAATCGAGCGTCGCGTCGTCGAAGCGCAGCACGTCGTCGAGCGATCGGCCTCGGTCGTCGCGGCCGGTGCCTTCGTAGAAGGCTACGATGCGCCGGCCGCCGTCTTCGTCTGCGATGTTAGAACTGGACTTCGCCGGTGTCGTCTTGGGTGGAGCAGTTTTGCTCGGTGCCGCCCGGATTGTGCATGTCGAGCACGAAGCGCAGGTGCGTCGTTCCCTGGCCCGCGTCCTTCGACCGCTGGTACACGTATGTAAACTGCGCGGACTGTCCGGCCGCCAGCGGCGGAATGCTCTTGGAGTCGAGTTTCTGTCCGGCCATAAAAATGTCGACCGACTGCAGCACGTCCTTGGCCTGCGTTGCGCTTCCGGCGTTTGTGACGGTGCCGGTGATGTGATAGTCGTTGAGGCCGTTGTCCTGCGTTACGCCCGTAACGGTGATGCTGCCCAGCGACGGATCGGGACCGGCGCAGCTTCCAGCGGCCACGGCCGCCACGGAGCTCGACGTGAGGGCAAAAAGAGCAAGAATTGCGATACGAAACATGCGGTAGCTTCCTTCCTGTAGTGCTACCAGGTTCATACCCTCTTTGCGGACGCTCGCTATCTCGCTTCGATCGTCGCTATGCTGCCGTCGACGCGCATGTCGAGCGCCGGCAGCCCGAACTGCCGGGTCGCCGAGGCGATTCGAGCAAAGATCTGCTGCGCTTCGGCGGGCGGTGCGAGCTCGGGAACGCCGCTGCGCGTGAGCTTACGTCCGTAGCCGAGGTCGACGGCGTAAAGCGTAATCTTGCTCAGCCGGTTATGCTCGAACGTGCACTGCGCCACAACGCTTTGGAACGTAAAGGCGTTGGCAAAAGATCCGGCATTGAGCAGTGCGGCGAGATCGTAGGGTGTCGCCCGGCCGGGATGTTTGAAGGCGCTCTGCAGCAGCGAGGCGTTCTGCTGATAGAGATCGTGCGGCAATGGGAGCTGTATGTCGCTCCAAAAGAAGTTTGCTAATCCGTAAAAGATGGGGCGCCCGCGATAGATCTCGATCGGGCCGAGATTGTGGATGCCGGTCGTAACGAACGCGTCGGCGCCGTTATCGATCGCGTCGTGCGCGACGGTTTTGAGAAAATCGGCGACGAGATAGGGATGCTTGGGATCGTCGCAGCCGAGAGAACATTCGTGCGAATGAATCGACGCGATGAGAAAGTCGCCGTTCTGTTTTCCGCTGCGGATGCCGTCCTCGATTCCCGAAAGATCCTCGGGATCGACGGTATAGTCATACCGGAAGCGGGGCGACGGCACGAACG
The DNA here is from genome assembly GCA_036488875.1 of Candidatus Baltobacteraceae bacterium. Taxonomy (NCBI): domain Bacteria; kingdom Bacillati; phylum Vulcanimicrobiota; class Vulcanimicrobiia; order Vulcanimicrobiales; family Vulcanimicrobiaceae; species Vulcanimicrobiaceae bacterium. The sequence goes on from DASXGW010000013.1 coordinate 351,251, forward strand.
TCGTTCCAAAAACCGTCACCGGTTTCGCGGCTCCGTCGATCCCGCACGCCGCGCCTTCGAGGCTGCAGTCGATCAACGCCATTTTGCGCATTTCCGCGGGCGGCAGTCCGACGCGCTGCGTCACGGCGAGCGCGCTGATGCCCGGCCTCGCCGGCGCGGCGCCCTCCGCCGGAAGTGCGTCGCTGGTCGGACGGTACGTCGAGGCAAACGACACCAGACCGACTCGCGCTTGCGGCGTCTCGTAATAGCCGGCGGCACGTGCGAGACCGCGCGTTTCGCCTGCGCCCGCCCACGCGATACCCGCGGTGTCGAGATATTTGCTCGTCTCGCGCATCCCGTCGATACCCCAGTCCAGCGCGTGATTGTTGGCACGCGAAACGATGTCAAAACCCATCTTGCGCAGATCGGTCGCGACCGACGGAAGGCTGGAGTTCGTCCAGTCGCCGTCCCACGAGTAGGGATGCCCCTTGAAGGTCCGCACGTCGAAGATCGTGCTTTCCATGTTTCCGTAGACCACGTCGGAGCCGTGCAGCACACCTAGGATCGCTTCGAATGCCGAATCGCTTGCCGCATAGTGCGAGAGCGGCCGCGAAATAATAAGGTCTCCGACGGCCGTAAACGTGAAACCGTCGGGGACCTTCGTTTGCAGTTCGCGATCGAGCGGGCGGCGCGGATCCAAGAGCGATGGGTCTTTTACTTGAGGGCCCACGCCGAGCATCGTCACCGCCGCAAGGACGAGCGGGGCGAGCCGTCGGATCACGAGTGCAGCATTACCCGCGCGGCGTTCCAGCCCGACGCGCCCATCACGCCGCCGCCCGGATGCGCCGCGGCTCCGCACATGAACAAGCCTTTGATCGGCGTGTTGTAGCTAGCGTAGCCCGGAACCGGCCGGAACATGAAGAGCTGATGCAGCGGCATGGCGCCTTGGAAGATGCTGCCGCCCGTCAATCCGAACGTCTTCTCCAAATCGACCGGCGTGAGGATCTGCCGGTCGATCACCGAGGCCTTGAAGCCCGGCGCGTACTGCTCGACGATGTCGAAGCAGCGATCGGCGTACTCGTTGCGCTTGGCATCGGTCCACTCGCCGTCGGCGAGTGTGTACGGTGCGTATTGCGTGAACATCGACATGAGATGTTTGCCCGGCGGAGCGATCGTGTCGTCCAGCGACGACGGCATAGTGCACTCCACGACCGGCCGCTCCGACATCTTTCCGAACTTCGCATCGTCGTACGCGCGCTCGATGAAGTCCTGATCCGGACAGAGGTGCACCGTCCCGAAATGCTGGGGTCCGGGGTCGTGCCCCGGCAGCGCCGTAAAGCTCGGCAGTCTCTCGAGCGCGACGTTGATCTTGCACGACGCGCTGCTATACGAAATGCGTTCGACCGCGTCGTTGAACTCGGGCGGCAGCGCGGTGGGATCCAAAAACTTCTGGAACGTTAGGTGGCAGTCGACGCCGCTGGCGACCTTCTTTGCGTAGAACTCGTCGCCGTTCTTCAGCGCGACGCCCGTAACGGCACCGTTGCGCGTAAGGATCTTGGCGACTTCGGCTTCCAGGCGAATCTCCACGCCGAGATCTTGGGCCGCCTTCGCAATCGATTGCGTCAAACCGCCCATGCCGCCGCGCATGTAACTCCACACGCCGCGTTTGCCGTTGGTCTCGCCCATAACGTGGTGGAAGAGGACGTACGCCGTGCCGGGCATCGACGGGGCCATGAACGCGCCGATGATGGCGTCGGTCGCGATCGTGGCTTTCAGTTGCTCCGATTCGAACCAGCGGTCGAGGATGGGTCGCGCGGGCCCCGTCAGCACTTCGATCGCCTCGCCCATTGCCGGTCCGAGCTTCTGCATCGCTTTGCCCATCTTGCCCATCTCGAGGAGCTGCCCGAGCTTCGGATGGATCAGGTTGGGCGGAACTTGCGTGAGCGTCGGCTCGACGACCGACGCCACGCGCTCGAGCATCGCTTCGTACTTCGGATAGTTCTCGGCGTCGCGCTTGCTGAACTTCGCGATCTCGTCGACGTCTTTGTGCGTGCCGGTTCCCATGATGAGGTAGCGGCCGTCCAGAAACGGCGAAAACGAGGCCGGGTTTCTTTCGATCGGTTCGAAGCCGTAATCGCGCAGGTTCAAATCGCGAACGATCTCCGGCCGGAAGAGGCTGTTGACGTACGCGGCCGTCGAGACTTTGTATCCGGGCCAGACCTCTTCGCTGACGCACGCGCCGCCGACGATGTAGCGGCGCTCGAGTACGAGCACCTTCCACTTGGCTTTGGCGAGATAGCAGGCGGTTACGAGTCCGTTGTGGCCGCCGCCGATGACGATGGCGTCGTATTTCGAAGCTGCCAATTTAGATTTTCACTTTCACGTTGAAGAAGGCGTTAAAGGGCTGGGTAAGCGAGCTCGATTGGTCGTTGTAGACGCCGAAATACGGCTCGTACGGATAACGCAGAAACGTCTGCACGTTGTCGCGCGGATTGTACGCGTTACCCACCGGCGGGGAACTCGGACCGCCGTTGAGATCGGTGTAGAGGCACACGTTGCTTCCCTTATAGTACGTGAACCCCGTGGTCTGACCGCCGAAGCACGTTTGGATGAGGTTGGCCAGCGTGACCGTCAAGCTGATTCTCGGCGATACGTCGTAGTTGATACGCAGGTGGCCAAGGAGCTGCGCCGGTTCCCGGAAGGAACCCAGTGCATCGAACTGACCGGTGTACGGATCCGGAATCGCGAGCGCGTCCGACGCGCACGAGTGTGAATCGTACGGCGAGCCGCCTTTGGCGCCAAACGGATAGCGCGGATCGCCGTTGGGCGAACCGGGCAGCACGCCGCAACCCGCGGCGGGATCGATGCCCGGCATCGTAAGCGGCGCACCGTAACGGTTGCCGGCCGTGAACTGGAATGACGGCGTAATCGACAGTTTGTCGTGCTTCCAGTTCAGAATCAAGGTCGTAACGTAGGGATAGTTGTACGCGTTTACGCCCGACCCGACGGGACCGGGGAAGATCGAATAGGGGATGTATGCGGCGTTCGGATCGTAGAGCGTGAACGCCGGCGAGTTCCAGTACGGGTTCGCTACGTCGCCTTTGGTGCACGACGGATCGGGCGCGCCGCTCGGCGTGTAGCATGGGGCCGCCGGCAAGTTGTTGGTCGTGTAGCCGCAGACGGGCGAGCCGAACTGCGTCTTACCGAACGAGCCGCCGCCCTTGGCGCATCCTTTGGTGTAGGCATTGTACTGCGCGATGCCGGTGTTGATTGGCGTCATCAAGGTCGTGCCATTGGGCAGCGGGCTGTACTTAAACGTCGCATAGGTGTATGCGAACGAAACCTGGCCGGCGAACCCATTTCGGCTGAAGTCGCCTTTGTCGAACTGGAACTCGAAGCCGCGGGAGGTTTGAGAGCCGGCGTTGAGGCCGGAGACCAAACCCGTCGTGTAATTGAGGTAGAAGTTCGAGACTTCGGCCTGCGTCTGACGCAAGAACGGCGAGAGCTTGAACGACATGTCCGTACCGTGGATGTGGTGCTCGAGCGAAAGGTCGCTATTGAACGAGATCGACGGTGCGACGTCGTGACCGGGCGATCTGAACCCAAGAGCGTAGAACTCGGTCAGCGTATCGGGCAAGTTCTGTTCGAGCGAGTTGTACTGCACGTACGCCGAGCTCGGCTGCTCGTTGTACTTGCCGTAGCTGGCACGAAGCACCGTATCGGCGTTGAGGGTGTAGGTCGCGCCGATCCGCGGCTGCACGATGTTATAGTCGAACGAGGCGGGCGTGTTCTGCAGATTAGCGTTGACGTATTGCTTACCGAAGGAGCTGCAAGGCGTTTGCGAGTTGGTGCTCCAGCCAGTCTTCGGTAGGATTGCCGACCGGTCGACCAACGTGAGCGTCTGCGTGTCGTAGCACGTGTCTTCGTTGAAGGCTTTGAACCAGAAATCGCGGGCCGCTCCGGTGTCGGTGTTCGGTCCCACGAAGCTGTAGTTGTCTACGCGCACGCCGGCGTTGAGATTGAGTTTATCGCTGGGACGCCACTGGTCGGTGATCGAGTAGCCGGTAAAGACGGGCTTCACGGTATTGTTCTCGCCGTACGCACCGTTTTCGCCGACGAAGTACGCGCACGGTCCGCTGCCGCACGACAGTCCGCTCACGTTGCCGGTCGAGCCGCCGCCGTTGAGCCCGACGAACGACGGCAGCCTGCCGTAGCCGTAGGAGACGCCGCTGCCGCCGCCGTCGTAGCACGTCGTCGCAAACGTGCTCGTGCCGTTGGCTTGGATGCGGTAGCACGTGCCGCTCATGGGATCTTTGGCGTTCACCAATTCGGCAAACGCGTTGCCGTAGTAGCGGCCGTACGCAAACATCTGCTCGTTGTAAATACGCGCGCCGACGGAGGTCGTGTAGGAGCCCTCGACGTTGAGCAGGTTCTGCGAATTGAGCTGATTGGCATAGGAGAGGCTTACGCCGCGGGTGTGGTTGTTGATCTCGTAGTCGCCGCTATCGTAGTACGCGTAGTATTGAAGCGTCTCCATCGGGCCGTTTTCGATCCAGTCCGAGTAGTACGTGTAGCCGTAGAGCCGCAAGTACGAGCTCGGGCTGAAGTTCTTCTGGTATTGCAGTTTCACGATCGCCTGGCCGTTGAAACCGCCGTCACGCTGGTAGGTCCCGTCGGGGATCGTTCCGCCCGACCCCTGCTGCCCGGACGACGGATAGAGGTACCGGCCGATCATCGATTGGTAGTTGTTCGGCAGCAGCGTGCCGACCGGACCGTGATACGAATAGGTGTTGTAATAGTACGGCGGAATCGCGCCGCCCGTGGAGACGAGCCAGTTCGGGAGCCCTTCATCGGCGACCGAGCTGGAGAACGTCGTGAAGATTTCGTCGTTGTCGTAGAGCAGCTGAATGTCGTCGCGAAGCCCGTCGTTTTTGTGCGGGACGGCAATGTGGAAGTTCGTTACGAAGGTGCGATCGGCGATCCCGATCGGATTGGCCGTTCCGAATCCAAACGGACCCAACAGCCAGCCCGGTGAACCGTTAGGCCCCACGTTCGGCTTTCCGTTGGTGAAGCACGACGGATAGGTCGACGCGTTGATCGGAACGCCGTAGGCGCTCGCGCCGGTGGGACATTGCGCGAGCTGCTGTCCGAACTCAGGCGCTAAGGCGGCACCGTTGAACTGATCGACGAGCCGGTGCTCTTGATTGTAGCCGTCGAAACCGGCGTAATACGAGAACGTGCGATCGGGCGTCGAACCGCCGACCTCCGCTTGAAAATCGTGATAGAACGTCGGCGTTCCCAGCGCGAATCCGGCCGTCGCGTATCCCGGATAGGTTCCGGTCTTGATGACCTGATTGACGAAACCGGCTAAGCCCTGCGCCTCGGCGCCCGCCGGCGTTGCGCCGGTATAGACTTGAAGCTCGAGTTGGCCGAGCGACGAGAGCGCGTTCGACGGGTAGTTGTCGAAAGCGCGGTTAACCGGAATACCGTCGAACTCATAGCCGACCTCGTACGCGTCGCCGCCGCGCACGTGGACTCCGGAGAGATATCCGGACTGATTTGAGGGCACGTAAGCGCCCGGTACGCTGGCGATGGCCGAGAACGCGCTGTTGAGATTGCTGCCGCCGCCGAGCGCGCTCACGCGCTCCTGCTGAGCGGCATTGACCGAATAGAGATCGGCGGTCGTGCCCGAGCGCACCAGATCCGAGGAGCTGCGCGACGTCACGTTTGCGATCGTCTTGAGCGCCTTGCGCAGCACGAAGGTCAGCGTCTGCTGCGCGTCGGCGAAAACGACCGCGCCGGCGAAACTGACCGAGTCGTAGCCTTGCTTCGCGATCGTCACCGTATACGTGTCCGGTGCGAGTGAGACGAAAACGAAGTGTCCGCCCGCGTCGGTGTCGGCGGCGACCGTCTGCGACGGGCTAATGACGGTGACTCGCGCGCCGGCGATCGGCGCGTGGCTCTGCGCGTCGGTGACCGTTCCGCTCAATCCGCCCGTGGTTCCGGCGTAGGCCGGCATCGCGAGTGCGAGCGCCAGAAGAAGGAGAACGAAAAATGATAACGGGCGTTTCATTACTCTATGGCCTCACAGTGAGAGCGTGATAAGCATCCATGGCTGCGTCGTACTCGGCTTTGATCTCCGCCGCTTCCTTGAGATGCGGCGGTAGCGGTGGACCCTGGGAGAGATTCACGACGCCCAAGAGAATCGTCAGTCGTTCCCTCAAGCTGTCGGGGCGCCATTGGTCGTCCTCGGAGTTGACGATGCCCGACGTGAGCTGAGCGTAGACGCGGTCGATCGCGTGACCTTGCGCGCCGCCGGCATGCCTGCGACGAGCATCGAGATCGTTGAGCGCGGCGTCGATTGCCGAGAGCTCGCCGTCAAGCTCGGCGAGGAAGTCGTGACGCGCGACGTACTGTTCTTGCGTCCAATGCGCGCGCGGATCAGCCTTCACGTCGATCGTCCGCGAGACGGTTTCGGAGCCGGCGTGCAGCACCGCTTCGTACGTTCCCGGGACGACCATCGGCGCGGTCCACGTCTTGTTCCAATCGCGTGCGGCTTTCCACGCCACCACTGGATCCTCCAACAAATCCCACGCGGCGCGCCGTACGCCCGCGCCGCCTTCGACGTCGAAACGCCGCACGTGCTTGCCGGCCGCATCGCGAATCTCGACGTATGCGCCGGGCACGGAATGCGGCAGATAGTAAGAAAGCAAGGCGCCGTACTGCGCGTCGGTGCCGCTGAAGACGCCCGTCGGGACGCAGCACTCGTCGTCGTACGTTCCGTACTGTCCCTCCCACCAGACGTACCACGTGTAGGCGGTACGCGGCCCGAAGAGCTCGACGCGACCGGCGCGCTGCGCGGCGGTCAAACCCTGCAGCGGGGCCAGATCGTCGAGAATGTAGATGCCGCGGCCGTGCGTGCCGGCGATCAAATCGTTGGCCGACGGCTGCACGCGCATGTCGTGCACCGAAACGGCCGGCATGTCGAGATGCATGTTCTGCCAGCTCGCGCCGCGGTCGAAGCTGATCCAGGCGCCTTGCTCCAGTCCGGCGTACAGCACGTCGGGATTGCGCGGATCCTCGCGCACGACGTGCGCGGGTTCGCCGGCCGGTAAACCCGCGGTAACGGTACGCCAATGCGCGCCGCCGTCGTCGGTCACCAAAACGTAAGGCGTGAGATCGCCCATCCCGTGGCGGTTGACGACGGCGTAGGCGCGCGTTAACGCGGCGTGCGACGGCTCGACCGTTTCGACGCGCCCCCACGGTCCGATCGAAGCCGGCGTCGCGTCGGTCCAATGCGCGCCGTCGTCGGGCGTGCGCCAGATCTTCCCGTCGTCGGTTCCGGCCCAAAGCGTCTTAGAATCGAGCGGCGAAATTGCGATGTCGAGCAGGTTGTCGTAAAACTCGGCACCGGAGATGTCGGTGTTGATCGGTCCCCCCGCGAGCTGTTGTTTGCTCGGATCGTTACGCGTGAGATCGGGACTAATCGCGGCCCACGTGCGTCCGCGATCGGTCGTTTTGAAGACCACGTTGGCGCCGAGGTACCCCACACCGGGACCAAGGGCGATCGGCGCCTCCCAGTTAAAACGATACGGCAGGCCTTCGAGCTTACGACCGTTGGTATCGCGTACGTACGGCGTGATGTCATAGTTCTGGCGCGAGTCCAAATCGAAAATTCCGAGCTGACCGCTGAGCTCGTTGATGCCGACGTTCCAAACCGAGTTCGGATTGCCGGGCTCCGGCCACACCGCGACGCCGTCCGCATCGTTAGCGACGTCGCGCCAGTCGCGCTCGGTGAGGCCGAGCGGACTCAGGCTGGTGTTGGGCGCGCAATACGAGTCGTCATCCTGCATCGCCGCGCACACGTGATAGGGATTCTGATCGTCGTAACCGATATGGTAGATTTGCGCGAGATCGACGTTGAAGCGCCAATCCCACGTCTTGCCGCCGTCGATCGAGATCGGCGCGCCGCCGTCGTCGGCTTCGATGAGGCGCTTTCCGTCGCGCGAGATCCAAAAACCGTGATGGTCTTGATGCACCGCCGACGACACGTCGTCGAACGTTTTACCGCCGTCGTGCGTTTCGATGAGATTCTCCGACGCGAAGAACACGTGATCGGCGTTGCGCGGGTCGACGATCAACCGGCTCATGTAAAACGGCCGCTGGTCGATCAGGGTGTCGTCGCTCATCGTCCGCCAATGCGCGCCGGCGTCGTCGGATCGCCACAGCAGTCCCGCCTTGGATTGGATGAGCGCGTAGACGCGACGCGGATCGCTGGGCGCGACCGCGATACCGATGCGTCCCATGTATCCGCGCGGCAATCCGCCGCCCGCGAGCTTGTGCCAGGTACTGCCGCCGTCACCGGATTTATAGATGCCGTCGACGGGACCGCCGCTCGTAAACGTCCACGGTTTACGCCGAAACTGCCACACGCCGGCGTAGACGACACGCGGATCGCGCGGATTCCAATCCATGTCGGAGATGCCGCTTTGCGGTCCGGCAAAGAGCGTCTGCTGCCAGGTCTTGCCGCCGTCGGTCGTACGGTACACGCCGCGTTCGCGAGTATCGCGAAACGGATTGCCGAGCGCGCCCACCAGCGCGGCATTCGCATCGTGCGGATCGACGAGAATCTTGGCGATCGCGTAGGTGCGCTCGAGACCGCGATGCGCCCACGTCGCCCCGCCGTCGCGCGTTAGCCAAACACCGTTGCCGTACGAGGCGTCGTTACGCGGATTCGGCTCGCCGGTTCCCATCCACACGGCCTCGGGGTTTGACGGCGCAATCGCCATCGCACCGATCGCGGCGGTCGCGCCGTGCGGCGAAACGTCGCTCCACGTCAATCCGCCGTTGGCCGTCTTGTACGCGCCTCCGCCGGCACTTCCGAAGTAGTAGAGATTGCGGTCGGCATCGGTCCCGGCGACTGCGGCCGTGCGTCCGCCGGCCACTGCCGGCCCGACGTTGCGCCAGTGCAGCATAAGCGCTACGGTAGCGGCCGCGATCAACTCATCACACCAACGTAGTGGCGATCGAACGCGCTCAGCAGGCCTTCGGCATTAGAGTACGGTCCCGGCGTGTACGCGCGCGAGCGCATGCCAAGCTGCGTGAGTTCGTTGACGTGCCAATCCTGACGATTGGTCAGATCCCAAAAATCTGCCGCATCGCTCGGATCGAATCCAGGCTTGGCCATTTCGTTTGGATCGAAGAGCCACGCGCATTCGACTAACGTGCGGTCGGGCGCCACGGGCTTCGCGTAGTGCACCATCACGTAGTCGGGGTGCAGGCTGAGGAGCATCGACGGGAAGATCGTGTAGTAGAAGATGCGGTTGAGCTCGTCGCCCGAGACCTCGCCGATCGGCGGGCGGGACGTGTGGCCGCTAGTCGTCAAGCTGGTACCGTCGGTGCGCAGCTCGGAGTAACCGCCCAGGAACGGACCGTCCGTTAGATCGTTGCGCCCGCTGTCCGACGGCGAAAGCTTATCGAGCTGCGGGTGCACCAACGGGCAGTGGTAGCACTCCGAGTAATTGAGGAAGACGAGCTTCCAGTTGCAGGCCAGATCGTAGTGAATTGTCGCAGCCGTCTGCAGCTCGCCGATATGCCACTTCGCAAACCGTCCGACTAGCGGCGCGAAAAGCTCCGCGAACGGCTCCGGTTTCTCGGCAAGCGTAACGAAGATAAAGCCTTCCCAGGTCGCGATCGCAGCTTCGTGCAGCGGATACTGCGCGCGGTCGAAGCCCACGACCTCTGCCATGTTGCGCGCCGCTTTGAGCGCGCCGTCCAAGCCGTAGGTCCAGGCGTGATACGGACATTGGATCGAGCCTTGAAAGCGGCCGGAGTGCTGCTCGCAGATGCGCGTGCCGCGATGGCGGCATACATTATAGAAGGCGTGCAGCGTGCCGCTTGCGTCCCGCGTGACGATCAGGCTGTCGCCGTTGACGTCCGCGACGAAAAACTCGCCGGGCTGACGTACCTGCTCCTCGCGTCCGACGCAAATCCAGCTTCGCGAGAAAATGCGCTCGCGTTCGCGCGTGAAAACGTCGGCCGAGGTATAGCAAGAGGCGTCGAGCGTCATTGCGCCCGAGCCGACGGAGGGCCGTGCAAAAGTGTCCATGAGTGTCACTCCGGAGGCAGGTCCCGAGGATTCCATCCCGTTTGTTAGAAACCCCTCCTGACCAACGATTTATTTGGCGTTTACTTGAAAAGACCGCCGAAGCCTTCGGGAGTAGCCAGCTCTTGGCCGAACGACCTCTGGACGTCTCCCTGCCCCGCGCCGCTTACTGGGACGACGCTTTCTTCGAGCGCGAGCGGCGGGCAATCTTCTGGGATCAGTGGTTCTACGCGGGGCGTGCCGATCGGCTCTCCGAGCCCGGAGCTTTCGAGGTGCTCGACCTTGCCGGCGAGAGCATCATCGTCATCCGCGACCGCGACGGCCGGCTCTACGGTCACATCAATCTTTGCCGCCACCGCGGCAGCCGTCTGCTGTGCGGCGAGGGGGTGCAGCGCGGCGCAATCCGCTGCCCGTACCATGGCTGGTCTTACGCCCTCGACGGAACGCTCGTCGCGACACCGTTCGTCGAAGACGGCGACGTCCCAATCGAAGCGCGCAAGCTGCATCCCGTTGCGGTCGACACGTGGGGCGGATTCCTGTTTATCAATTGTCATCCTGAGCCCTTCGACTCCGCTTCGCTACGCTCAGGACAGGCGAAGTCGAAGAGCGGGCATCTCTTAGATCAGCTCGGCGCAGTCCCCGAACGTCTCGCGCGCTATCCGCTCGCCGATCTCGTCACCGTCAAATCGATCGTTTACGAGGTCGATGCGAACTGGAAGGTTCTGCTCGAGAACTATAACGAGTGTTACCACTGCGCGGGCGTCCATCCCGAGCTGTGCCGCGTCGTGCCCGCGTTCAAACGTCAGGGCGGCGCCGAGCTCGACTGGGAGCGGGGCATTGCGCATCGCGAAGGCGCTTGGACGTTTACGTTCAGCGGAACGACCGCGCGCGAGCCGTTCCCCGGTCTCGACGACGACGAGCGCGTGCGCCACAAGGGCGAGCTCATCTATCCCAACTTCATGCTGAGCCTCTCGGCCGAGCACGTCGCGGCGTTTTCGCTCTGGCCCAAGAGCCCGTCGAAAACCGTCGTGCAATGCGATTTTCTGTTTCATCCAACGGAGATCGCCAAGCCGGGTTTCGACCCCAGCGATGCGATCGATTTCTGGGATTTGGTCAACCGTCAAGATTGGTGGATCTGCGCTTGCGTGCAGTCGGGCATGAGCTCGCAGCGATTCGAATACGGTTACTACGCGCCGATGGAAGATTATAGTTTGGATATTCGCCGGTACGTTCGTGAGCGGCTCGGCGATGGCTGAGTACGACGTCATCGTTTTGGGTCTGGGCGGCATCGGCAGCGGTGCGGCGTATTGGTTGGCTAAGCGCGGCGTACGCGTGCTGGGCATCGAGCAGTTCGAGCTCGGGCACGCGCGCGGCGAATCGCACGATCACTCGCGTATCATCCGTCTGTCGTACGTTACCGCACCGTACGTGCGTCTTGCAAAAGAAGCCTATGCGGCATGGGAATCGGTCGAACGCGACGCCGGCGAGCAGCTCGTCTTCAAAACCGGCGGCTTGGATATCGGTCCGGAGAACGGCGCAATTCCGCTGCAGGGCTATGCCGACGCGATGGGTGCGTGCGGCGTCCCCTTCGAATGGCTCGATGCGGCGGAGATTCGCAAGCGCTGGCCGGCGTTCACGATCGGCGAAGACGTTCGCGGTCTCTTTCAGCCCGAGAGCGGAATCGTCGCGGCCGAGCGCGCGACGGCCGCTCATCAGCGTGCGGCGCGCGCGTACGGCGCGACCTTGCTCGACCGTACGCCCGTTACCGCCATACGCACCCGCGGCGGCGAAATCGAGGTCGAAGCCGGCGGTGAACGGTATCGTTCCGGCGCGCTGGCAATCGCGGCAGGTCCGTGGAGCGCGCGTGCGCTCGCGCAGTTCGACGTGCGCCCCCCGCTCGAGGTCACCAAAGAGCAAGCGATGTACTTTCGCGCGCGCAACGTGGAGCGATTTGCGTTCGGGCGCTTTCCGGTGTGGATTTGGATGGACGATCCGTCGTTCTACGGCTTTCCCGTATTCGGCGAAAACGGAGCGGTGAAGGTCACGCAAGACGCCGGCGGCGAGCCGGTCGATGCCGATAGGCGCACGTTCGAGGAAGATCCCGAGATCACGCGCCGCGTGACTGGATTCTTAGAACGGAATCTCCCGGATGCGAACGGTCCGCTGCATCTGGTTAAGACGTGCCTCTACACGTTGACGCCCGATCGCGACTTCGTCATCGATACGCTGCCCGAGCACCCCAACGTCTGCGTCGCCATCGGTGCGGGGCACGCGTTTAAGTTCGCGTCGGTCATCGGCCGCATCTTGAGCGATCTGGCAATCGACGGAATCACCAGCAGCGGCATCGCCGATTTCACCATCGATCGACCCATCCTCCAAATGGACGCCCCACCCAAATCGTATATGGTCTAGTGCGTCGCTTTGTCAGCGCACCGCTAACGCCGATCGGTGATGGGTTCATCACCGCGGCCGACGCAAGCGCGCCGCCGGTTCCAAGCACGTTCGGCTGGAAAGAAGGCGAGCTCCACATCGCGTCGGTGCTGCGCTCGTGGCGTTCGACGAAGGACGATCGCGGCGATACGTATCTCAAACGTCATTGGTTCGAACTGCAAACCGCCGAAGGTTCGCGAATCGAAGCCTATTATGACCGCGAAGCGCGCAAAGGCTCCTCGCACTGGTGGCTTTACACCATCGACGAAAGCTGACGCTTTATCTCCGGCCACTCGCTTGCGAGGATCGAGAAGCGGGCCGAGTTGCGCGGCGTCACGTCGGTTGCAATACGATAGGCGCGCGAGATGCCCTCGAACTTCGCGCCGATGCGTGCTAGAGCGTTACGCGAACGCTCGTTGCGTTCGTCGGTATGAAAGACGATGCGCCACAGGTTCCACGTTTCGAATGCGTAGGTCAGCATGAGCAGCTTCGCTTCGGTGTTGGCTGCGGTTCGGATCGCGTCGGGACCGAGCCACGTAAATCCGATCTCGCACGCGTCGAACGGCCGTCCCGCGTTCTCGTAGCCTGCCGGCCACGGCCAGCGCTCGAAGTCGAAGAAGCGCGTGCTGCCGATCGTTTTCCCGTCGCTCAATCGCACGGTTGCAAACGGAAACGCGTTGCCTTCGTCGCGCCATCGAAGGGCCGTCTCGATGTACGTGCGCACCGCGTCCGCTCCGACGGGAACGAAGCTCCACCGGTAGAGATCCGGATCGGCGCCGGCGCCGGCCTGCGCCAGGCCCTCGGCGTGCCGGTAATCCAGCGGCTCCAGCCGCACGTGTTTTCCCGTAAGAACGATATCGCTTCGCTCCATAACTCCCATGTTTGTTTCTTAGCACTTAGGGGCAATGGGGACAAAGGCAGCCTAGCGCTCGGCTAAAATCGGGCAGCCATCCCTTGCTCGAATACTCTACGCCCGTACCGCGTTTGGGGAGGATCGGATGAATCGTTGGATTGCTCGCCTTCTCGCACTCATGAAGTCAAAGTAATCTTGCCACCGCGCGCCAGGCGAAGATTTTCGCCAGGCTCTGTAAAGTGATTCGACTTACGGCATTCGGCGGCGCTTTTGCCTTCGCAATCGCTAATCCGGAAGCCGGCGGCGAGGGGTTAGCCGAGCAAGCGCGCGCCGAACAAGAGTTGGAAGAAGACGAAGAAAAAATACGAGACCTTGCCAACAAGCCGATTGAGGACGATACCGCAGCGGAATGCGCGTCCTTATAGCAAGTTACGGCGGGAGGGACGCCCAAATGTCGGCGGCACGCCGCACGAGTTCCTCGCGCTGCTCCTGCAGCGCACGCTCCGTCTCCGGCATCGTCGGTGGAAGAATGGCGAGCAGCACGTCGCGGTCGTGGGCCTCGCCAAGCGCGTCTTGAATCGCCGCTAGGCTCGCAGCCGGCGCTTCGAACTCCGGAACGCGTTTGCTAAATCGCTCCATCGCGTAGCGTAACCGTTTACATGCGATGCGAAAGTCGTGCAGCTCGTGCATTTGATTCGAAGCAAAGGCGGCCGAAAGCGCCTCGGTCTCCGCCCGACGCGTTCGCACGATGGCGTCGATAACGTCGCGCGCGCGGCGCGCGTCGTCGAGAGGAACGCGTCGCGGCTTCACGCGAATTCGATCCTGCGCAGCAGCCTGCGCGCTTCGCTCGTCGCGGTGCGTTCGCGCTCGCGCAGTTGCTCGAGAAGGGGTTCGGCCGTTAGGCGTTCGGTTTCATCGACGGCGTTGTCGAGCAGTGCCAGTAGAATCGCGGCGTCGCGCGCCGCGTCGGTCAACGCGGCCGCGCGCTTGAGCCGGCGCAGCAGTTTTGGGCGGGGTTCCAGTTCCGCCACGGCTTCCAGGAACGAGCGCAGCCGGCGTGCTCGGGTACGCAGCTCGTGGAGGCGTTCTTCATCGGGCTCGTCGATAAACCGCCGCCGCGCGCGCTCCAAACGGCGCCGCTCGCCGTCGATGGTCTTGCCGACCCACTTCATAACTGCATGGATACGCGCACGGATCAGAGAATACCGGTAGAACGTGAGGGGATCGCGCTTACCTCTGCTCGTCCTGGTGCTGGCGATCGTCGCCGCCGGCACGTGGTACTACCTCTCTCACCGACCCCCGGCCGCCGGGGGAAGCCTGACGGTCTACTACACGAAACTCGATGGAACGACGCTCGCTACGCAGAGCGTCTCTTTACGTCCGCAGCAGCCGGGTGAGAGCGCGGCGGAACACCGGCACAACACCGCACTATACGCTGCCGTCGAAGCGGTTGCCGGCCCACCGAGCGAGGTGCAAGCGATACGCTTTCCGCCGGGAACTCGCGTCCTGGGCGCGACCGTTAACGGATCGACGGCAACGGTCGATCTTTCTAAGGAAGTAGAGCAGCAGCCGGGTGGGGCGTTTGCTGAGAACGGCGAGTTCAAGGCACTCGTTTACACCCTGACCGGACTGTCCGGCGTCGACGCCGTGCAAGTCAAAGTCGAAGGGCAGAAGCTAGCAACGCTTCCGGGGGGCCACGTTGAGCTTGATACGCCACTGCATCGTTCCGACTTTTAGTCTCGTTTTCGCTTTCGCGCTTGCAACGGCTGCCGTCGCGGGAACGAACGCGCCTATTACGGCGCAGTATCAGCAACAAACCATTCGGTTCACGCACGTCGAATCGGGAAGTCTCGGTTTGGCGATCGGCAGTCAGGATCCCGGACTGCAAGCGCTGCTGCGCGCGACGGGCGCGGTCCTGACATGGAAGCCCGGCGAGCGATACGTCATGATCACGACGTCGGTTCCGGTGGTGGTGAGTTTTTCAGTCGGCGATCGCCGCTACGAAGTCGGCCCGATCAGCTTGCAAGCCGGTTTCGCCCCCTACCAGGAAGGCTCCGAAGTCTATCTGCCGCTCGACGAAGTCCTTCGCTCGCTCGATCTCGCGTTGCGCCAAGACGGCGCCGTCGCGTTCCTGCAACCGCAGCTCGCGACGCTCGACGTTTCCACGCAGGGCGGTCGCACGACCGTCGTCGCGCACGGCGGTGCGCCGCTGCGTCCCCGGGTGACCAACGAAACGCCGTCTTCGATCACGTACGAGTTCGACGGCGTCGGCACCACCTTGAGCGGAACGCGTGCCGTCAACGCCGGCGGCATTCGCGCGATGCAGATCGCACAAGCGGGTACCATCCGCGATCCCAAGACGCTCGTCACCGTGCAGCTGCTGCCCGGAGCGGCACACGAGGCACCGCGCAGTAATGACGACCGCGACGTCGTCTTGGCGTTTAGCGGCGCCGGACCGTCCGCGCCGCAAGCTGTCGCTCAACAACAAGCTCCCACGCAGCCGGTGGAACCGGCGACCGCGCCGCAAATGCCGGCGCAGCAACCGTCGTCGGAGCCGACCGCGACGCCTTCGACGGGGCCCGCGATGGTCACCGGCGTTTCCGTGCAGCAATCGCCCGACGGTTACGTCGTCTCGATCGCGGTCACCGGTAATGCGTCGTTCGAATGGCATCGCTTACGCGATCCCGACAACCGCTTTTGGGTCGACATCACCGGCGCGCAGCTCGCCGGGCCTCCGATCGATCAAGACGAACCCGATCCGCTCGCATCGCTGCGCGTACGACAGAACGATCCGCAAACGGTGCGCGTCGCGATCTCCCTGATCGGACCCAAATCGTTGACGATCTCGCCTTCGGCCACCGGACTGACGCTGACGGTCGGTCGTCAAGACACCTCCGAGGTCGCGCGCATGGGCACCGGCAGCATCGGATCGGTGATCGCGTCGGACGAACAGCAAGATCTCGTGACGCCCGCACCCATTAGCGAGAACGGCGGCGACAACGGCACCGAGGATTCGAATTGGAAGTTCGGACCGCGCGACAACGGATACGTTCCGACCAATCCTCGTCTGATCGTGATCGATCCGGGGCACGGCGGCAGCGACATCGGATCGGCGCACGGCGGGTTGCGCGAGGCCGACATCGCGCTCGACATGGCGAAGCGGCTGCGCGACTTACTGGTGTCGCAAGGATGGCAGGTGAAGCTTACCCGTGAGACCGACGTCGACGTGTACGGACCCGACGCGTCGGCGCACGACGAGCTGCAAGCGCGCGATGACGTGGCCAACATCGCTGGCGCCCGAATGTTCGTCAGCATTCACGCGAACGCGTTTATCAACTCCGGCCCGTACGGCACGACGTGCTACATCTCGAAGCAGCGGGATTGGGCGCTCGCACGTGACGTTTCGCGCCATCTTTCCGACGACGGGACCAAGAACGACGGAATCATCAAGAGCCATCTGTACGTAACGCTGCACGCGCGCATGCCCGCCGTGCTCGTCGAGACGGCCTTCCTTACCAATCCGCACGACTACTCACTGCTCGCTTCTCCGTCGTGGCACCAAAAGGTCGCACAAGAGATCGCCGACGGCATTGCCGAATACGCGCAGGCAAATCCCGTCCCCAATCAGCCGGCACAATAGGACCCTACACTCAAGCGATGATCGGACTCTTCGACTCGGGCCTCGGCGGCCTGACGGTCGTGCGCCGCGTGCACGAGCGCCTTCCGCAGGCGGATTTGCTCTTTTTTGCCGATCAGGCGCACGTTCCGTACGGTGACCGCGCGCCGGACGATCTGCATCGGCTGCTGTCGGCGAATCTGGCATGGCTCGACGCGCAAGGCGCCGCCGCAATCGTGATTGGCTGTAACACGTCGTGCGCAATTGCCGAGCGCTACGGCTGGCCCTCGACGCGCGCGCACGTGCTCGACCTCATCGACTCGGCCGCTACGGCCATCCAGCGCGCCGGCTACCGGCGTTTGGGCGTCGTCGCGACCGCCGCGACGGTCAAGGCGGGGTCGTACGGCCGCACCTTGCGCTCGGCGATCGCCGGCGCCGAAGTTTGGGAAGTCGCCGCCCCCGCGCTCGTACCGCTGGTGGAAGCCGGTGAAATGGGAACGCAGCGCGCGGACGACGCCGTTGCCGCGGTCTGCGCCGAGTTGCCTCGCGATCTCGATGCGGTCATCTACGGCTGCACGCATTATCCGCTTTTGGAAGAACATTTCCGGCGCGCACTTGGCGCCGGCGTCGCGCTGGTCGATCCCGCGGTCATGCAGGCGGAGCGTGCCGCACATCTCATCGAAGGCCGACCGCCCGAATCGGGCCGCCTGCGTTACGTTACCAGCGGCGATCTTTCGCGTTTTCGCTCCAACGTCGCCCGTATTATGGGAGACGGCAGCCCTGACGTCGGCACGTGTCATCCCGAGCCCTTCGACTCCGCTTCGCTACGCTCAGAACAGGCCGAAGCCGAAGGGCAGGCGTATCGCACCTTATCATCGTGAATTTATGACGTGATCGCTTTCGTACTCGCCGCAACGCTGTGGTCGAATCTCGCGAGCCCCGTTTTCGTGCGCGTCGACGTGCGTGATTTACCGCCCACCGTCGAAGCCGTCGCGCAAGACGAGATCGGGTTCATGTGGATCGCGACGCAAGGCGGATTAGCGCGTTACGACGGCTACCGCTTTCGCGTGTTCGCGCCGAATCCAAGCGATCCCAAAGCGTTGCCCGACGGATATTTGCTAACGCTGCTGGCCGACGGCCCCGGACTTTGGATCGGAACCGAATCGAGCGGATTGGTGCGGTTCGACGAAGCGTCGGAGACCTTCCGCACGTGGCGCTCGGTAACGGCGGGGACTGCGGGTCCGCGCAGCGCTACGGTGCTCGCGCTGGCAAAGGGCCGTAACGGCATGCTTTGGGTCGGCGGTGACGGAGGCGTGGACCGTTTCGATCCGCGTACGGGAACGTTTTCGCACGTCGCGTTCTCGGGGCTTAGGCCGCAGCCGCGCGTTCGCGGAATCGCCATCGACCGCGACGGCGTGGTGTGGGCAGCGACCAGCGAAGGGTTGTTCTTCGGTAACGCGCGCGGCTTTGCGCGATTTCCAATCGGCGCCGCGCCGCCGGCATTTTCTGCGGCGTACATCGATGCGGCGGGTACGTTATGGCTCGGATCGCACAACGCGGTCTATCTCGTCGACGCGTCGCGACGTCACGTCGAGCGTATCGACGCCGCCTCCGGCGATGCCGCGCTTACACCCGGTTGGCAGCGGTCGTTCATCGAGGTGAAGCCCGGCGAAATGTGGATCGGCTCGGACTCCGGCATCTCGATCGTCGATTCCGCAACGCGCGCGATCCGGCGCATCGCGGCAGACCGCGATTCGAGCGGCGGTCTCACCGAAGGACAGACCGTCGGCTTTTTGCGCGACCGTTCCGGCCTGATTTGGATCGCAAACGCCGCCGGCGATTTGTTGTGGCACAATCCCAATACGACCGGTATCTACGAGCTTTCGAAAAACCGTCCGGGCATCAGTCTGGGCGATCAAGACGTGATTTCCTTGGCAGCCTTCGGCGGAAAGTTATGGCAGGGCGGTTTTAAGGGAGCGATTATGTCGCTCGATCCCAAGTCGGGGACGATCGCACGCTACCAACTGCCGAATCAGCCGATCGTTCTCCGGCTGCGCCCCGCAAGCGACGGTACGCTTTGGATCGGAACGCTGCAAGGTTTGTGTGCCCTTCGCGCGCACGCGACCGCCGCAACCTGTCCGGCGGGACCGAAGATCGCGGCGAACGCCCGCATTACGGCGATCGCGTCGTCGCCGCGCCATCTCTGGCTCGGCACGGAAGCCGGAATAGTAGAAGAAGACACCGCAAGCAAAGCGGTTCGCGTGTTTCGTCACTCGGCGTCGCTCGATACGTTATCGAACGACCGCGTGACGTCGCTGCACTTCGATCGGCGCGGCCGGCTATGGGCCGGCACGGCCAACGGTCTCGACCGCATCGATCCGCTGACGGGACGCGTCGTTCGCTATACGTTCGATCCGCACGATCCCGATTCGGTCGGTCCCGGTACGATCGAAACGATTCTCGAGGATCGCCGGGGCCGCATCTGGGCCGGAGCGGTCGGCGGTCCGCTCAACGTCCTGCAAGAACGGCAGAACGGAACGGTCACCGTGAAGCATCTCGGTCGCGCCGACGGTTTGCCCAACGAGAACGTCGACGGTCTGGCGCAGAGTCCGTCCGGCCGGATTTGGGCCAGCACGGATCAACGGATGGCCGCGATCGACCCGCGAACGCTGCGCGCTCGAACGTTCGGGTTGGCCGACGGCACCTCGGATTACGGCTACTGGGGCGGCGGTTTCGCGCAATCGGAAGACGGAACGATGTTCTTTGCCGGCGGCGACGGCGTGACGGTGATCGCGCCGCGCGCGGCTTCTCCGTGGAACTACGTGCCGCCGGTCGTCCTGACCGCATTGAAGGCCGGCGGTCGCGATTTGGGTTCGTACGCGGCCAACGCCGGCACGACGATCGATCTGGCGGCGCAACATCACGACTTCACCGCGGAGTTCGCCGCGCTCGATTATTCCGGACCGCAAGATCTGCATTACGGCTATCGTCTCGATGGGTACGATCGCGATTGGATCGCTGCCGATTCGGAGCACCGTTCGGCAACCTATACGAACTTGCCGCCGGGCAGCTACACGCTCGAGGTTCGCGGGACGAACCGGCTGGGCGTGTGGAGCGGGGGTTCGCTTTTGCTGCACGTGCGCGCCATCGCGGCTTGGTACGAATCGTGGTGGTTTCGCCTCCTCGTTGCGCTGCTCGTTCTCGGCACGATGCTCTTGGCGCTAAAGCGTCGAACTTCCGTACTGGAGCGGCGCCAGCGCGAACTCGAGGCGACCGTTCGCGATCGAACCGCCGAACTGTCGCAAGCCAACCGTGCGCTCGAGGAAATGAGCCTCACCGATCCGTTGACGGGATTGCGCAACCGCCGCTTCCTCGCACAAAACATCGAGAGCGAGATCGCGCTCGCGCGGCGCCAGCCCAACGACCTCGTCTTTTTCGTCATCGACGTCGATCATTTCAAGCAGGTCAACGACGAGCACGGTCATCGCGCCGGCGACGAGGTCCTCGTGCAGGTCCGCGAGCGCTTGGAAGAAGTGTTTCGCGAAAGCGACTTCCTGGTGCGCTGGGGCGGAGAAGAGTTCTTGGCCGTTACGCGCGGCATGCGCCGCGAGGATGCGGGCGAAATGGCGCAGCGCGTTCTGCGCGCCATTGAGGACCGTGCGTTTACGCTCGGAGACGGCACGCAGTTACGGAAAACCGTCTCGATCGGCGTTGCCGCCTATCCGCTCGATCCGGGCAAACCGGAGGCGTCTACGTGGTGGCAGGTCATCGAGTGTGCCGACGCGGCGCTCTACGAAGCAAAAGAGGCGGGTCGCAACGCGTGGCGCCTAAGCTCGGTACTCTTTGTCGGGCTCCGCGAAGAGTGAATCGATGTGACCTTTTGCGTTGATGACGAGGTCGAGCAAAACCGAGCGTGAGGCCTTAAGAAGGCGAAACTGATAGATCCTCAGCGTCGGGTCGTCCTCGTCGATCGTACGGTCGACCAGCGTTACGTCGCCGCCCGGCCACAACGCCGTGAGGTGGCGACGGTCGAGCGCCGATCGGAGCGAAGCCATGACGCGTGGATCGGGGCCTGCAATGGCGGTAAGCTTTTGCGGAAGAAGGGCAGCGTCGACCAGTCCGGCGATGACGTGCGCCGCATAATCCGGACGCGCGTGGCCCGCGTCCAAGTTGGTCAAGACGACGACGGTGAGTGAATCGCCGGTGTATCGCGCGATCTGACACGTAAACCCTTGCCAAGCTCCGCCGTGCTCGACAATTCGATGACCGTTTTGCGTGTGGATCCGCCATGCAAAACCGTATTGAGCCGGGTTAGGCCTTCCGTCGTTGAGCCGATAGACCGTCCAGATCCGGTCCAGGCTGGATTGTTTGAGCAACCGGGTCGTGTACAGCGCCGCGTCCCATTTTGCCAAGTCGAGCACGTTGAAGTAGAGCGCCCCGTCGGCCGTGGAGTTGAAAGTGGGCGAGACCCAGTCCTGATTTTTAAGGGTTTCGTTTTGCCATTGGTAACCGGCGGCGCGATTAGGGATGACGTCCGCTTCGCTAATGAGGCGGGTCGAAGTCATGCCCAGCGGCTTGAAGATGTGTTTGGCGAGATAATCCGCGTAGAACAGGCCGGTCACGCGATGGATCAGGATTCCCAGCAACACGTAGTTCGTATTTCGATACGCCCATCGGGCGCCCGGAGCGTTCTCAATCGGCAGCGCTTCAATTTTTTGCAGCAACTGGTTTTCGGTAAAATCCAGGCGTAAGTAGAATGGTCCGTTCGGGCCGGTGCGCGCGTCGGTTTCGTATTCGGCCAGACCGGAGGTGTGCGAGAGAAGGTTTTCGATCTTGATCGCGGCCCAAGACGCGGGAGCGCCGGGGAAATACTTCGCGATGCCGTCGCCGAGCGAAATGCGTCCTTGCTCGACGAGCATCATGATCGCCGCCGAGACGAACTGCTTACCTACCGAGCCCGATTGAAAGATCGTCTGCGGTTTGACCGGCACGGCGAGCTCTACGTTAGCGAGGCCATAGCCCTTCGCGAGAAGCATCGTTCCTCGGCTGTAAATTCCGACGGCCGCTCCGGGAACGTGCGTGCGGACCATTTCTTGCGTCATAAAAGCATCGACGGCTGCCGTCTGCGCGCCGGTCAGCGCCGGTCTGGGAGCCGCGGGTGCCGCGACACCGAGGCAGGCGGCGAGAAATATCCCGCAGGATAGGATTTCACCGGACTTCATACTGTGTTTGCCAGTACTTTAGCTTAAGCGAATAACGCTTTTCGCTGATGCTCGAGCTCGACGGCGACGCCCATCGCGCGCGTGCTCTCCGTCGCGTAGGCATCGACGAGTTCGGCCATCTGCGAATAGTCGCCCGACATGGCGTGCGAACGCTGCGATTCGGCTTGCGCCGCTTCGAACGCGTCGCCGAGCGTGCGCGACGCGGAAAACGCAAACGTTTCGATGCGGCCGAACGCTTCTTGCGCAGCGCGCGCTTGGCGCGAGCTGTGCTCGGCTTTCGAGACGCCGGACTCGATCGCGACGGCAGCCTGTTTTCCGCGCTGTTCGAGATCGGTGAGAACCATGCGAATCTCTTTGGTCGAAGCCTTGGTCTTTTCGGCGAGATTGCGGACCTCGCCAGCAACGACGTTGAAGCCTTTACCGTAGTCGCCGGCGCGCGCGGCTTCGATCGCGGCGTTGAGCGCGAGCAGGTTCGTCTTGTCGGAGACCGTGCGCACCAGCGCGATGATCTCGACGATCTGCTTCATCGAACCGGCGAACTGATCGAGCGCCTTGCGGCTCTGCACGGCCATCGACGAAAGCGTCTCGATCGTCGAGATGAGCTGGTCGACCGTACCGCGCATCGTCTCTACCTGCGGCGCCACCGCCGTGAAGCGTCCGCTCAGCGTGGAAAACTCGCTAGATAGCGTCCGATTCGAATCGCTCAACCGTAGAGCGTGCTGGGCGAGGCCGCGCAGCCCCGCGATTTGCGTGCGGGCTTGCGCCGAAATGTTCTCGCCGGTACTGCGCACGGCGCGAACCGATTCGTCGATCGACGTCACGATGTCGTCGATCGTGAAGCTTTGATGCGAGTGCGAAGTCATCGCCGTTTTCGGATGCCAGGCCGATAGATTGCGCGAGACCAGCAAACGGAAGACGTCGGCTCCAAAGAGCGGCTCCATGCGTTCCCAGACAAAACGCGCCGCGTGGACGAACTCGTCGTGTTCTTCGGGCGCCAGGTCGTGAATCTGCAGGTACTTGCGCAGCTCCGCAATTGCGTGCAGCTCGTCCTCGGCGGCGATGCGCCGGTGGACTGCGGTCGCCTCGGCAAACGCGGCCTCTAAGATCTCGCGATCCTCGCTGCTCAGCGCGTGAATTCGCTCGACGTTAGCCAGGACGATTTGCGTGTTGTAGGCGTGCGCGGTGAGCGAGAGATGGCTCTGCACCTCGTGCAAACGGGCGCCGAGAATGTTCGGCAAGGGGTTTTCCTGCGCGTCGACTTCGTGATTGGCCAGCGCCGCACGGAGCTGCGTGAAGGGAATGACCTTCGGCGACGCGCCGAGTGCGTGCATCAACGCCAGGTAGACGACGGAGTCTTGAATGCGAACGCGCATGCGCTTGACGTCGTGCGGGCGCGCGATCGTCCGGAGCGAGTTGGTGAAGTGCCGCATCCCGTTTTCGAAGTACGCCATGCCCGTTAAGCCGAACGAACCGAACGATTGCAGCACGTGTTTGCCCAGCGGTCCGTCGAGAATCGCATGCGCCTCGCGCAGGTTGTCGAACGCAAACGGCATGTCAAAAAGCTGCGCGAGCGGCAGCAGAGCGCCCGCCACGAACGTGGTGACGCTGATCATGTCCAGCTCGCCCGAACGTACGCGCAGCAGCGCTTCGAACTCGGTTCCGCCGGTAAACGGAATCTCGAGCTCGAGCTGGAGTCGCCCGGCGGAAAGCTCCGCCACGCGTTTGGCGACGTGCTGCCACGCGCGCGACGGAGGATATCCCGGCGGCAGCAAAGTCGCCACTTTCAACGACGTGCGCTCGGATTTGGCCACGGTTCGCGCGCGCGAAATGTAGGCGATCTCGGCGCCGTAATACGATAGACGCTGAGTCGCAAACGCCGATTCGAGCGCCTGACGCCCCTGATGGGCGGCGGTGCCGGCAAAACCGTCGGTTTCGCGGCGCATCTGCCCGGCCAAGGCGCTGTGCTCGCGCCCCGCGACCACGGCGCGGTCGATTGCCACGGAAAGATCCGCGGCGAGCTCGGCGATCTCACCGAGCGACGAGTGCGCCGCGTCCGCGAGCGGAGCGGATTCGGCCGAGCGCTGGGCGTTCGCGCGCACCGCGTGAATCGTCGCTTCGGCTTCGCGCTGCACGTCGCCGACGAGATGCTTGATCGTCGTGGTCGATTCGCTGGTCGTCTTCGCCAAGCGTCCGACCTCGCCGGCGACGACAGCGAAACCAAGCCCGTGCGTTCCCGCACGCGCGGCTTCGATCGCGGCGTTGAGCGCCAAGAGCTGCGTTTCGTCCGAAACCTCTTCGACGAAATCGGTCATGCGCCCGATCTCGCTCATCAGTCGACCGAAGTCGTCCATGGCGGCCGCGGTCGCCGCCGAAAGTTCGGCGAGCTGCTGAACCGACGTCAGCAGCGTGCCGACGACCTCGAACGAGTTGCCGAGGTCCTCGGCCGCGCTGCGCGCTTGCGTTTGCGCGGCCCCCAGTCGGTCGGCCGTCTCTTGCGATTGCTTGGCGAGGATTCCCGCGCTCTCGGAGAGCGCGACCATGAGCGTCGTTTGCTCCTGCGCCGTGGCGGCGATGCCTTCCGACGTGGTGCGCACGGCGTCGACCGCCGCCGAGATGCTGGCGTTGAACTTGTCGAAGCCTTCGTCTCGTCGCGTCTCGATCATAACGTCATCATCGTGCGCACGTGGAAGATGTAGAAGAAGAGCGTCGTCGATACGCCGCCCAGCACGGCCCCGGCGACCACCTGTGCCAGCGTGTGGGCCTTTAGGTAGACGCGCGCCCAGCAGACCATCGGAACCAGCACCAGAAACGGCAGCGTTTGCCGTCCGTAGAGCAGCGTGAGCGCGACCAGCGGCGCCGTGATTCCGAGGGCGTGCGTGCTGATCTTCCAGTAGCGCGTGATGTATCCAACCACGAGCGTCGCCGCAAAGTAGCCGAGCATGGTCGCGATCAACACGCGCGGCGCGTGCACGAGCCACAACACTCCGGCTCCGGTCAAATAGAAAGCGACGAAGGCGGTGAAGACGGTCTCGCGCTCCGCGCGCACCGACATGTCGAGATCCGAGATGCGGTCGGTCGCGTACAGCCAGAAGACGTAGAGCATCGGACCGATCGACGTGAAGAACGTCGAGACGAATAACAATCGCCAGAAGTCAACGGTATCGCGCGCCGTCGCGTGCGACAAAATGACGTACAACGCCAGCGCCGTCAAGAACGGGTTGAAGATCGTCGAAAGGATCTTTGCGAGATCGCGCCATACCCGCCGCTGTTTGAGAGGAACGACCGTTTGGTTGGGTTCCAACACGCCTGCTACTAGAGTCTTACTGCGCAGGACTCCTGCGTGTGGGGCAGGCAGGTCTGCCCCATCGGTCGTAAAGTTGGTGGTCGGATCGCACCCTCCGCCGATTTTTCGCCGGAGCGGCGTCTATTACAAAGGAGAGTCCACCGCGTTGTTATCGCTTTTACTCGCCGTAGCGACGGCCAAACCGGCTGCGCTCGCGACGGCGGGGGCCGTCAAGCCCGGCGCGTCGCCGGCCGCCGTACCGCCCGTTCCGCTGCAGGCGCCTACGCCGGCACCGGTCCAAACGCCGGTCGCGCAGCATTTCCCGTGGCTCACGCACGGCATTGCCGGCATCTTCATCATCTCGGCGATCGCGCTGGTGTTCTTACTCGCGATTCAGACGACCAAACAAGAGGGACTTACCGGATCGATCGGCGGTCGCGTCGAGTCCGCGTATCGCGGACGCCTCGGCGCCGAGGAGCAGCTCAAACGTCTGACCGGCTTCGTCGCCGCCGCGTTCGTCATTAGCGCCTTCATCCTGTCGCTGACCGGAATTTAAATCAGCCGCATGTCGCTGCTCGAGGTCAAGAACCTGCGGGTGACGTTCCGAACCGAAGACGGTCCGGTCACCGCCGTCAACGGACTGTCGTTCTCACTCGGCGCCGGCGAAACGCTCGGCATCGTCGGCGAGTCCGGCTCCGGAAAGTCGGTTACCGCGCTTTCGATCATGCGCTTGCTCGCACGGAACGCAGCCGTCACCGGAGATCGCATTGCGTTCGACGGCGAGAATCTGCCCGAGAAGAGCGAGACGGAGATGCGTCGGATCCGCGGTCACAAGATCGCGATGATCTTCCAGGATCCAATGACCTCACTCAATCCGGTGCTCACCATCGGCGAGCAGATCGCCGAAGCGGTGCGTCTCCACTTGGGTCTCAATAAGCACGAGGCGCGCGACCGCGCCATCGAGATGCTCGAGAAGGTTCGCATTCCGGCGCCCGCGGGGCGCCTCAACGACTATCCGCATCAGTTTTCCGGCGGTATGCGCCAGCGCGTCATGATCGCGATGGCGTTGTCGTGTAATCCGCAGCTGCTCATCGCCGACGAGCCGACGACGGCGCTCGACGTCACGATTCAAGCCCAAGTCCTCGAGCTCATGAACGAGCTCCAGCAGGAGACCGGCGCGGCGATCATTCTCATCACGCACGACCTCGGGGTCGTCGCCGAGGTCTGCAAGAACGTGCTCGTGATGTACGGCGGAAACATGGTCGAATACGGAACCGCCGAGCAGATCTTCGGCGATCCGGGCATGCCGTATACGCAAGGACTGTTAGCCTCGCTTCCGCGTTTGGACTCCACCGAGCACCGCCGTCTGGAGCCGATCAAAGGGCAGCCGCCCAACTTGCTCAACTTGCCGCCCGGATGCGCCTTCGCACCGCGCTGCGTCTATCGCATGGCGATCTGCGACGATCCGGTGCGCCTCTACGACCTCGGTAACGGACACGTTTCGCGCTGCTGGCTCTACGACGAACATGCCGAAGACCGTCCGCTCGACCTTCCCGCCGCGCGGGTGACCGAACTGTGAGTGCCGGCACAGCACCCGCCGTGGTGCCGAGCAAAATGCTCGTCGAAGCCGTCGAGCTCTATAAGTATTTTCCGATTTACGCCGGTTTGATGTCGCGCCACGTCGGCGACGTCAAGGCGGTCGACGGCGTGAGCTTCTCGATCGCCGCCGGCGAAACGCTCGGCTTGGTGGGAGAATCCGGATCGGGCAAAACCACGATCGGCCGGCTCTTGCTGCGACTGCTTCCGGCCACCAAAGGCGAGATTCACTTTGACGGCCAGGACGTCGTGGCGCTCAATCGCCGGGACGTGCGCAAGCTGCGCCGCGAGATGCAGATCATTTTCCAGGACCCGTTCGCGTCGCTCAATCCGCGCATGACGGTTGGCGAGATCGTGGGCGAGCCGTTACGCGTTCACCGGATCGTCGAAGGCAGCGGCGTGCACGATCGAGTGCTAGAGCTGCTGCGGCTCGTCGGCTTGCGGCCTTATCACGCCAATCGGTACCCGCACGAGTTTTCCGGCGGGCAGCGCCAACGCATCGGTATCGCTCGAGCGCTGGCCGTCGATCCGAAGTTCATCGTCTGCGACGAGCCCGTGTCCGCGCTCGACGTCTCCATTCAAGCGCAGGTCATCAACCTGCTCGAGGATCTGCAGGCCCAGTTCGGCTTGACGTACCTCTTCATCGCGCACGACCTTTCCGTCGTTCGCCATATCTCTACGCGCGTTGCCGTGATGTACGTCGGCAAGATCATCGAGCTGGCCGATCGCGACGCTCTCTATCATAACCCGCTGCATCCCTACACGCAGGCGCTGCTCTCGGCGATTCCGATCCCCGATCCGGTGCTCGAAAAGCGCCGCAAACGCATCGTGCTCACCGGCGACATTCCATCGCCGGTAAATCCCCCGTCGGGATGCCGGTTTCACACCCGGTGTCCGGTCGCGTTCGATCGCTGCGTGACGGAGATTCCGCCGTTCAACGAGTATGCGCCGGGGCACTTTGCCGCCTGTCACTGGGTGGAAGAACACGGCGGACAAGCTCCGAATCTTATCGCCGGCCCGGTGGTGCTGGAGAAGAAATAAATAATGGGCGGTCGCAACGACCGCCCATCGATTCTATGACGATGCCTTGTTAGGCTTTCTTCTTGCGTCCGCCCTTTTTCTTACGTCCGCCCTTCTTGCGCCCGCCCTTTTTGGCTGCGCCTTTCTTGCGTCCGCCCTTTTTCTTGCGACCGCCGGCAGCTTTTTTACGTCCGCCCTTTTTCTTGCGTCCGCCCTTTTTGGCTGCGCCTTTCTTGCGTCCGGCTTTCTTGCGTCCGGCTTTCTTGCGTCCGGCCTTCTTACGTCCAGCGGCCTTCTTACGTCCGCCGGCAGCCTTCTTGCGACCGCCCTTGCGCGCTGTCTTCTTACGTCCGCCCGCAGCGGCTTTCTTACGGCCACCGGCTTTGCGGCGCTTGCGGCGAGGCTTCTTTTCTTCGGCCATCATCCCGCCGTTCATCATGGTATCGGAGTCCATTCATTCCTCCTCGTCCCCCGGGGGACGATTAGCGTTTTTTGGACAGCGCCCCAAATGGCGCTTTGAGCGCATCATAAAGG
This sequence comes from Candidatus Baltobacteraceae bacterium, assembly GCA_036488875.1. Classification (NCBI taxonomy): domain Bacteria; kingdom Bacillati; phylum Vulcanimicrobiota; class Vulcanimicrobiia; order Vulcanimicrobiales; family Vulcanimicrobiaceae; species Vulcanimicrobiaceae bacterium. The sequence continues at coordinate 379,889 of DASXGW010000013.1, forward strand.
ATTTTTCCTATTAGTGCAAATTCGCGCGCACGCGCGCATACGTACGCGCGCGGTATACAGAGTATAAGGGGATGAATTTGCCCGCCACTTGACCGCGGCTGTATACTAGGCCCCGTGAAAAAGCCCCTGATCATCGTGGAGTCGCCGACCAAGGCGCGGACGATCAAGAAGTTTCTTCCCGCGCGTTATGCGGTGAAGGCCTCCGTCGGGCATATACGCGATTTGCCCAAGAGCACGCTGGGCGTCGACGTGGAGCACGATTTCGCGCCGAAATATCTAACGATCAAGGGTAAAGGCGACGTTATCAAAGAGCTCAAGAGCGCCGTCAAAACCGCGAGCGAGGTCTATCTGGCGACCGACCCCGATCGCGAAGGCGAAGCGATCGCTTGGCACTTGGCGGAGCTGCTGAAGCTGCCCGAGCCCAAACGCATCGAACTGCACGAGATCACCAAAGAAGCCGCGCTCGCGGCGCTCAAGGACGCCCACCAAATCGATATGAACCGCGTGAACGCTCAGCAGGCGCGGCGCATTCTCGACCGTCTCGTTGGCTACAAGATCTCGCCGTTGCTCTGGGCGAAAGTGCGCGGCGGTCTCTCGGCCGGGCGCGTGCAGTCCGTGGCCGTGCGCCTCATCGTCGATCGCGAGCGCGAAATCTCCGCGTTCGTCCCAAGGGAATATTGGACCATCGCCGCGCTGCTCGCCGGCGAACGCGAACCCGAGACGGTCTTTCCAGCCGAGTTGATCGCGCGCGGCGGGAAGAAGTTGGAGATCGCCGGCAAAGCGGAAGCCGATGCGATTCTGCGCGACCTCGCCGGAGCGACGTACCGCATCGCTTCCATCAAGAAACGCGAGGTTCGCCGCAACGCCCCGGCGCCGTTTACCACTTCGACCATGCAGCAAGAGGCGTCGCGCAAGCTGCGCATCCGGGTTCGGCGGTCGATGCAGATCGCGCAGGCGCTGTACGAAGGCGTCGATTTGGGCGGCAGCGAGGGGACCGTCGGTCTCATCACGTACATGCGCACCGACTCGACGCGCATCTCCGACCAGGCGCGCGACGCCGCTCGCGCGTTTATCGTCGACACGTACGGCGAAGCGTACGCCGAGGGCCGCGTTCACAAGGTTCGTGAGGGCGCGCAGGACGCGCACGAAGCGATTCGCCCGACGTCGGTTTCGCGCACGCCCCAACGGATGGCCGCCGTCCTCAAACGCGACGAGCTGCGGCTGTATACGATGATTTGGGAGCGTTTCGTCGCTTCGCAAATGTCGCCGGCGGTGCTCGATCAGACCACCGTCGACGTGCAGGCCGCCGACTACACGTTCCGGGCGACCGGCACGATCATGCGGTTCCCGGGCTTTACCAAAGTGTATGAGGAAGGCAAAGACGAGGATCCCAACGCGGCGCAGGGCGCCGGCAGCGGCGCGAGCGCCGACACCCGGGTGAAATCAAAAGTTCGTCTTCCCGAGCTCAGCGAAAAAGAGACGCTCGACTGCCGGAAGCTCGATCCCAAGCAGCACTTCACCGAGCCGCCGCCGCGCTACACCGAAGCGACCTTGGTCAAGGCGCTCGAAGAAAACGGTATCGGCCGTCCGTCGACCTACTCCACGATCGTCGACACGATTCAGGCTCGAGGGTACGTGACGCAGACGGAGCGGCGTTTCATGCCGACCGAGATCGGGGTCGCGGTCAACGATTTGCTCGTCGAGCACTTCCCCAAGATCGTCAATCTCGATTTCACTGCGACGATGGAAGGCGACCTCGACAAAGTCGCGGTCGGCAACGAAGACTGGGTGGGACTGCTGCGCAAGTTCTATGGCCCGTTCGAAAGCGAGCTCCAAACCGCCGAACAGAAGCTGCCGCGCCTGGAGCTGCGCGACGAGCCGACCGACGAGATCTGTCACGTCTGCGGCCGTCCGATGGTGATCAAAACCGGGCGTTTCGGCAAGTTTATCTCGTGCAGCGGTTATCCGGAATGTAAGACCACCAAACCGATCGTCAAAGATACCGGCGCGAAGTGTCCCAAGGACGGCGGCGCGATCGTCGAACGCCGCTCGAAAAAGGGCCGCACGTTCTACGGCTGCGCCAACTATCCGAAGTGCGACTTCGTGTCGTGGGACCGGGTCGTCGCCGAACCGTGCCCGGTGTGCGCTTCGTACGTCGTTAGCAAGGCTCGCCGGGGCGGTACCGTTCAATACGAGTGCGCCGCGAACAAGGAGCACGACGTTTCGGCCGTCGCCCGCGCTCACGGCGTCGAAGAAGCCTCAGCCGAACCCGAGCTGGTATCTCCGTAAACGCATGCGCCTCACCGTAATCGGGGGCGGGCTCGCGGGATGCGAGGCGGCTTGGCAAGCGGCGAAGTGCGGAGCCGAGGTCGATCTCTACGAAATGCGGCCGAACCGGAGCGGACCCGCGCACAAGACCGGCGCCTTGGCCGAGCTCGTTTGCAGCAACTCGCTGCGCGGCGCCGCGCTGGAAAACGCCGTCGGTTTGCTCAAAGAAGAGTTGGCCCGGCTCGATTCGATTATTATCACGTCGGCGCGCGAAGCGGCCGTTCCGGCCGGCGGCGCGCTCGCGGTCGATCGCGAACGTTTTGCGTCCGCCGTCGACTCACGCATCGCGTCGGAGCCGCGCATAGCGCTGCATCGCGAAGAAGTCACCTTGATTCCCGCCGATCGTCCCGTCGTCGTGGCCTGCGGTCCGCTTCCGAGCGACGCGCTGCTCGCAAGCATCGACGCGCTCGTTGGGAACGCCCGCCTTCATTATTACGATGCGGCATCGCCCATCGTCGCGGCCGACTCGATCGACGAAATGCCGATGTACCGGAAATCGCGGTACGACAAGGGCGATGGCGACGACTACCTCAACATTCCGCTCGATCGCGACCAGTATCTCGAGCTGATTCACGATTTGCGCACGCTCGAGCGGCATCAGCCCAAGGATTTTGAGCTGGATGCCGGCGGCGTGAAATACTTCGAGGGTTGCCTGCCGATCGAAGAGATGGCCGACCGCGCCGACGACGTCTTGCGCTTCGGACCGCTCAAGCCGGTGGGCTTGCGCGATCCGCGCACCGGCAAAGCCCCGTACGCCGTCGTGCAGCTGCGTAAAGAGAACGTCGCGGCGACCGCTTATAATCTCGTCGGTTTTCAAACGCGGCTGTCGTGGCCGGCGCAAAAGACCGCGTTCGCGAAGCTTCCCGGATTGCACGACGCCGAGTGGCTGCGCTTGGGCGTGATGCATCGCAACACGTTCTTAGATTCGCCGCGCCTGCTCGACGCGCGCTTGCGATTGCGCGATCGGGGCGAGCTCTACTTCGCCGGCCAGATTACCGGCGCCGAAGGCTATGTCGAAGCCGCCGCATGCGGTGCGATGTGCGGGATCCATGCGGCGCGCGCGATCCTGGATTTGCCGCCGGTCGACTTTCCCCGCGCCAGCGCGTTGGGCGCCGTGGTCGCGCACCTGCAGAACGCGCAGACGCACGACTTTCAACCTGCAAACGTCACCTGGGCGCCCTTCCCGCCGCTCGAACGCAGCGTCAGGGACAAAAAAGAGCGCCGGCGCCTAATGGCCCAACGCGCTCTGGTCGAGATCGACACCTTTGCCGCCGGTCTGCGGCTCGAGGCGGCCCCCGTTTCCTGAAACCCCGGACCCGCGCCCCGGGTACTGACGCAAGGTATGAAGATTCGCTCCACCACCATCCTGGCGGCCCGCCGCAACGGTCAGCTGGCAATCGCCGGCGACGGGCAGGTGACGCTCGACAAGACCGTCGTCAAGCACGGCGCGCGTAAGGTGCGCAAGGTGGCCGGCGGCAAGGTGCTGGCCGGTTTTGCCGGCTCGGCCGCCGACGGCATTACGTTATTGGAAAAGTTCGAAAGCAAGTTCGGCGAGTACAAAGACATCGTTCGCGCCTCGGTCGAGCTGGCCAAAGAGTGGCGCCAGGACCGCGCGCTGCGTCGGCTGGAAGCGTTGCTCATTGTGGGAAATACCGACCATCTCTTCGTTATCTCCGGCAGCGGCGACGTCATCGAGCCCGACGAAGGCGTCGCGGCGATCGGCAGCGGCGGCCCTTACGCGCAAGCCGCGGCCGCCGCGCTGCTGCGCAACACGGAGCTCGGCGCCGCCGACGTCGCGCGCAAAGCGCTCGAGATCGCGGGCGAAATCTGCATCTACACCAACGACGACATCACCGTGGAGACCCTTCCGTGACGACCACCGTAACGCCAACCCTCGATCCATCGACGCTCACGCCGCAGCAAATCGTTGCGGAGCTCGACAAATACATCGTCGGCCAGGCCAACGCCAAGCGCTCCGTGGCCATCGCGCTGCGCAATCGCTACCGGCGTGCGCGCGTCCGCGAAGATTTGCGCGAAGAGATCGTTCCGAAGAACATCCTGATGATCGGCCCCACCGGCGTCGGCAAAACCGAGATCGCGCGGAGGCTGGCGTCGCTGGTCGGCGCGCCCTTCGTAAAAGTCGAAGCGACGAAGTACACCGAGGTGGGATACGTCGGCCGCGACGTCGAGTCGATGGTTCGCGATCTCGTCGAAGCGTCGATTCGCACGGTCAGCGACGAACGCCGTGGGGAAGTCAAGGAACTTGCGGAGCGCCACGCGGTCGAACGCATCATCGATGCGCTTCATCCCGAAACGCGTCCGCCGTCGTCGCAAGGTTCGAACAATCCCTTCGCGGCGACTTTGGGTTCGATCTTCGGCAACAGCTTTACGCCGCAGCAGCCGCCTCAACCGCCGCCGGCGTCCGCGCAGAGCGCCGACGCGCAGCAGGTTCGCGAACAGACGCGCAACGAGATCGAACGCGGGTTTTACGACGTGCGCCTTATCGAGATCGAAGTCGAAGAAGCGCAGAGCCTGCCGATCGGCGTCATCGGCGGACCGGCCGATCAAGGCGGCGACATCGGTGAGATGCTCGGCGGGATCCTTCCGAAGAAACGCGTTCGTAAGCGCGTGACCGTCGCCGATGCGCGGCGGATCTTCGAGCAAGAAGAAGCCAACAAGCTCATCGACATGGACGCGGTCAAGCGCGAAGCGGTGCGGCGCGCCGCCGAAGACGGCATCATCTTCATTGACGAGATCGATAAAGTCGCCGGTGCGGGCCCGCGCGGCGGCCCCGACGTCTCACGCGAAGGCGTGCAGCGCGACATCCTGCCAATCGTCGAAGGCTCCACGGTCAACACCAAGCACGGGCCCGTCAAGACGGATCACGTGCTGTTCATCTGTGCGGGCGCGTTTCACATCAGCAAGCCATCGGACCTTATCCCCGAGCTCCAAGGCCGGCTGCCGATTCGCGTCGAGCTCGACTCGCTGACCGCCGAAGATTTCAAAACAATTTTAACTCAACCTAAGAACGCGCTCGTCGAACAGTACAAGGCGCTGCTCTCGACCGACGGCATCATCCTCGACTTCCGCCCCGATGCAATCGAGCAGTTGGCGACCTACGCGATGCGCGTCAACGAACAGAGCGAGAACATCGGCGCGCGCCGGCTGCACACGGTGCTGGAGCGGCTGCTCGAAGAGGTCAGCTTTGCCGCCCCCGAGCAAACCGGGACGGTCGTGGTGGACGCGGAGTACGTTCGGTCGCGATTGGCGGACGTGGTGGAGAACGCCGACCTTTCGGGGTACATCCTCTAAGCGAATTCACATCAATTTCGGCAGGCCGCCGCGCTCCCGCAGTAGGATGATTGGAAACATGAAACGATCGATCGGCGTCTTTTTCGGTGCCATTGCGGCCGCCACAGTTCTGGCTGCGTGTAACAACGGCAATGGCAGCGCTGTACCCACACCTCCGCCTGGTTACGGTACGAACTGCGGCAAGCCACCGTACAATATGGAAGTCATTTATCCCAAGCCCAACGCAAAGGGCATTCCCCCGAACGTGGGCGGCGCGGTCGTGGCGTTCAGTCAAGCGCTCGTGTCGGGAAATCAATACGACCTGTGGGTGAATCAGAGTAACGGCAGCGCTCAATTCACCGGAAACGTTAGCGGCGGACCGGTCTATGGTCCGGGCTCGGGTTTCACGACGATTGCGTATTCCAAAATTCCGAGTCCTCACGCCACGGCGAGCTTCCCGAATCCGCAGTACTACGTGACGCTCTTCAACAATCCGATCGGCCCGACGCAAACCGTCAACCTGTATTGGAACGACGCCGGGTTGCAGTGCAATCCCAACTTCATCGTCAGCGCGTTTAGGACGAAGTAGTCGATTCCGGCGCGCCGTCCGCGACCGGCAGGGCGGCCCCCGCATTTTGCGGGAATAGGCCGCCCATGCCCTACATCCGCGAAATCGTTCGGGACGGTCATCCGACGCTGCGCAAGGTCGCCAAGAAGGTCGACCCCAAGGAAATTGCCGATCCGCTTTTTCAGCAGCTCATCGACGACATGTTCGCGACCATGTACGACGCGCCGGGTGTGGGTTTGGCCGCTCCGCAGGTCAACGTCTCGAAACGATTCTTCGTAATGGACGTTCACGACGACGAGTACGAGCCCGCCGTCGTGATCAATCCGAAGATCGAGAGCGCGGAAGAAGAAATAGAGATGACCGAGGGCTGTCTGTCGGTCCCCGGAATGGTCGGCGAGATCGTGCGCTTCAAACGCGTTGCGGTGAGCGGCCTCGATCGCAACGGCGAAAAGATTCGCTTGGAAGGCGACGGCCTGCTCGCACAGTGCCTGCAGCATGAGATCGATCACCTCAACGGCGTGCTCTACGTCGACAACGCCCGTAACATCCGCCCGGCCGTTACCGAGGAAGAGAAAGAGATCGCAGAAACGGCGTCGGAGTGAAGACGCTTTTTTTTGGAACGAGCGCCTTTGCCGTTCCGAGTCTGCGCGTGACGGCCGCGCGTTCGCAGCTCGCCGGCGTCGTCACGCAGCCCGATCGTCCCGCCGGGCGCGGCCAGAAGCTGACGCCTTCGCCCGTGAAGGCGTGCGCGCTCGAACTCGGCACACGCGTGTACGAGCCGCGCAAATTGCGCGAATTCGCAGAGTCGATCGCAGGCGAAGGCTTCGACCTTTTCGCGCTGGCTTCGTACGGCCGGATCTTACCCGAAGAGCTGCTCTCGCTGCCGCGGCTTGGCGCGCTCAACGTCCATCCGTCGCTATTGCCGAAGTATCGCGGCGCGACGCCCATTCAAACGGCGTTGCGCAACGGCGACAGCGAAACCGGCGTCAGCATCATGCTGATGGACGCGGGGCTCGATACCGGCGAGGTCGTGCTGGGCGAGCGGGTGCCGATCGCTTCCGGCGAGACGTACGGCGAGCTTCACGATCGTCTGGCGATTATTGGCGCCGAGCTGCTCGGACACGCCCTCGATCTTGCCGCGAGCGGCGGCGCACTGCCCCACTCGCCACAGCGCGGCGAACCCACGCTCACCAAACCGATCGCGAAGGAAGATCTGATCGTCGACTGGTCGTGGCCTTCACAGCGTATCGTCGATCACGTGCGCGCCTACTCGCCGCAGCCGGCGGCGCGGGCGACCGTCGACGGCGAAACCGTGAAAGTTCTGCGCGCTCACGTCGGCGAAGAAGGAAAAGTCGAAATCGACGAACTCATCGCACCCAACCGCGGCCGCATGTCGTGGTCGCAATACGTGCAAGGCAAATAGATACGTGAGTGCGCGCGATGTGGCGCTAGCGGTCGTTCGCGACGTCTTTCCGGCGCAGAGCAATCTGGCCGAGCGGGGCGCGCAGGAAGCGCTGGATTATCGCGTGCGCAAGGCCGGCCTCAGCGCGCAGGACCGCGCCTTCGCCACGGAGCTGGCGTACGGCTCGATCAAGATGCGCCGCACCTTGGATTGGTACTTGGAACCGTTCGTGGGCGAGCGCAAGCAGCCGCTGCCGCCGGCGATCCGGGAAATTCTGCGTCTAGCCGTCTACGAGCTGGCATACACGCGGGCCGATCAGCACGCGACCGTCTTCGAGTTCGTGAACTTGTCCAAGCGCTTCGGCCACCGGGGCCTCGCAAATCTCACCAACGCCGTCTTGCGCTCGTTCTTGCGTGCGAATCCGCCGCCGCCCCAACGCGAGATGTTCGAACTCGAAGAAGAGTACCTCGGAACGCGCTACTCGCTGCCCGCGTGGCTGGTACGGCAGTGGCGGCAAACGTTCGGCGAACGCACCGAAGCCGTCTGCGCGGCCGTGAACGATCCCGCGCAAGCCGCGATCGTCGTCAACACGCTCGTCAACACGCGCGACGAGGTTGCCGAGCGGCTCGAGGGTGCCGGCGTCGCCGCGGCCGCATCGCCCATCGTCGCGGAATCGCTGCTCGTACGCGCTGCGGGCGCACTGGCTGCAATTGAAGGCGAAACGGCGGCGCGCTGGTGGCAGCAATCGGAAAGTTCGGCGATGCCGGTCGACGTGCTCAATCCGCAACCCGGTGAAGCGGTTCTCGACGTCTGCAGCGGCCGCGGCAACAAGGCGCTTCAGATTGGCGTGCGCCTTGGCGGCGAGGGGACGCTCTTGTGCATCGAGCGCGACCCGCGCAAGGCGCAGACGCTGGACCGGCGTCTCGAGGAGGCTGGAATCCCGGCCGGCACCGTTATCGGTGACGCTACGGCCGAGCTGTTACCGGCCGAACAGCGCTTCGATCGTATCCTCGTCGACGCGCCCTGCTCGGGAATCGGCGTGGTCGGACGGCACCCTGAAGCGCGTTGGAAGAAGCTCGGGACCGACGGCGAACGCCTTGCTCTCACGCAGCGCGGCGTGCTCGAGCGCGTGGCGTCTCACGTCCAACCCGGCGGCGCGCTCGTATATGCAGTCTGTTCGACGGATCCGCGAGAAACGATTGAAGTAGTGGAGTGGTTTTTGTCCCGGCATAACTTCGAACGCGGCCTGATACCGGCCGCGTACGAGACCTTGCTCACGGATAGCGGCGACGTGCTCGTACCTCCCGGCATCGACGGCCGCGACGGATTTTACATCGCGCGGTTAGAGAGTCGGACTTGAGCGAACAGGATGTGAGCCATTGTCACGGACAGGACGTCCCCGCGCGTAGCGCGGCGCCCGAAGGGCGGTGAGATAGTGTCGTTTCTGGATCGCGTCGAGCAGGCGTGTGCGGCGTTCATCGAGCGCACGTTTGCCAAGACGTTTCCCAGCGACCTCGAGCCGACTCAAATCGCGCGCAAGCTCGTCGCGACGATGGAAGCGCGCACGCGCGGCGGCGAGGGCGCGATGTACGCCCCGGGCTCGTACCTCGTGTACGTCAATCCGGACGATTTCGCGCGGCTTGCCGAGCATCAGGCGTATCTCGAACGGGAATGGGCCGAGTTGCTGCGCGATTTGGCCGGCCGCGTCGGCGTCAAGTTCCTCGAGGGTGATCCCAACATCGAGATGTCGCCGCGCGAGAGCATTCCCGCGGGCGCAGTCGAGGTGACCGCAATCGGCGAGGCCACCGTCGCGATCGACGCGACGATTCCGCGGCCGCCCGGGGCCGGTCGCCGGTTTCATCTGCGAATGATTAAAGGCGTGCCGGCTTACGGGGTATACTTTGTAGAGGGACGGGCGCAGATCGGGCGCAGTGAAGAAAGCGACGTCTTTCTCGTCGACCCGAGCGTCTCGCGCACGCATGCGATCGTCGAGGTGGACGGCATGCAACCGGTCGTGCGCGATCTCGGTTCCACGAACGGCACCTTCGTCAACGGCGAGCGAATCGAGGCCAGGCAGCTCGAAGATGGGGATGAATTGATGTTCGGGAACACGCGGATGCGGTTCGAGGCAAGCGGAGCGTAAATGGTCCTATTCGGCGCGGCAGTGGAAGCGCAGTTGCGAGTCGGCTCGCTCGAGATTCTTGCTGGGCTGGCCGTCGTCGCCGTAGCCGCCACCCGCCCGCGCATTCGTCCCGCCAGCGAGGCCGGACGCCTCGTCCCGATGCGCCTCACCTTGGAAATCTTCGAGCAGGGCCAGACGCGCCGCTTCGAAGGCCGACCCCCGTTTGAGATCGGCCGCGGTGCCGACGCCGAGCTCTCGTTGCGCGATCCGGAGGTCAGCCGGCAGCACGCTTGCTTCCAGAGCCGCAACGGCATCGTCTACGTCGACGATCTGCAAAGCCGCAACGGAACCTTTCTCAACGGAAGGCGCGTTACAGAAGCGATCGAGGTGCGCGAAGGCGACGCCGTCGACGTCGGAACGACGCGCATGATGGTACGTACGGTGGAAGAATGGACTTAACGCCATGGACGTAGCGATTCGAGGCGATCGCGCATCGTGTCTGACGATGCAGCTCGGTCCGCGGACCTGGTTTTTGGCAGTCACGCGCGGATTCGGCAGCGTCGACGGTATGGCCATCGAGCGCGCACTGCTGACGCGCCTTCGCGCTGAATGCGAACGCCGGTTGCGCAGCGAGCGTTTTCGCCGCGCCGTCGATCGCCCGCACGCCGCCGCCACGGCGGTGCTCGCCGCGCTCGCCCGTGTGAACTCCGATCTGCACGCGCGCACCGCCGGACACGAAGACTACGTGACCGCGGCCGCGTCCTTAACCGCCGCACTGGTCGTTCGCGGACGCGCTTACGTCATGCACGCGGGCGGAACGGCGGCCTATTTGGCACATCGCGGCGAAGTCGTCGCGCTTTCCGGCGACGATACGTTCGAGGACACTCCAATGCCGCTGCTCGCGCGCGCTCTCGGAACGACGCCCACGCTCGACGTTGCCGTTTCCAGCGTCATGCTCGACGAAGGCGACGTCATTATTCTGTGCGGCCGGCGCGTTCCGGGTGAGATCGACCGTCGCGCGCTCATCGCACACGTCGAGGCGGCCGATCCCCAAGAACATCTCTTGGTTGCCCGGTTCGAACACGACGATGCGTCCGAGTCGGGTGCGCAAGCCGTGGCGTCGTTGCGTCCGCTGCACGTGGCAGCCTCGCTCGCGCGCATCGCCGCGGCGATAGGCTTCGTTCTCGCAATGGTATTCGCGCGCTGATCCGCTCGCTGGCGCCGATGGCCGGCGCATTGGCAATCTCCGCGCTCATCCTAACCTTCGCCCCTCCCCATACCATCGGTCCGTGGTGGATGCTCGCCCTGCTCGGATTTCTTGCGATGGGGTGGGTGCTGGTGCAGCCGCCGGGGTCGGTGCGCGACGACATGCTCCCGGCGTTGGCGATCGTGTTGGCAGCGCTCGGCTTGGCCATCGTCGCGCGCCTCTCGCCCGAGCTCGCGCAAAAACAGCAAGCGTGGCTGCTCGTGTCGCTCGTTCTGGTGCTCGCATTCGGACCGGCTTTTTCGAACTTTCGACGCTTCGCCGCGTACAAATATCTGTGGGTGATCGGATCGCTCGTCCTCTTCGGCCTACTGCTCGCCTTCGGTCAAGAGGTCAACGGAGCACGGCTTTGGATCAAGCTCGGTCCGGTCGAGTACGAACCGATCGAACTCATCAAACTCTTCATCGTCTTCTTTCTCGCGGCGTATCTGGCGGAAATGGCCGACGTGATCGCCGAGGCGCGACCGTGGTCGCTGCGCGCCAACCTCAAATATCTCGGGCCGCTGTTCATCGGGTGGGGCGCCTCGATGGCGATCTTGGTCGTTCAACGCGACCTCGGTATGGCTACGCTCTTGCTGCTGACGTTTGCAACGTTGCTGTTCGTCGCGACGCGCCGCGTGGACATCGTCGTGCTCGGCGCCGCCATCTTTGCGGGCGTCGCGTACTGGGCGGTTCGCCACTATCCGTACGTGCAGACGCGCATCGCCGTGTGGCGCAATCCCTTTTCCGATCCGCTCGGCGCGGGCTTTCAGTCGTCGCAATCCTATTACGCGCTCGCGGCCGGCGGGGTGTTCGGCACCGGTTATCGCTTAGGGCATCCCGGCTTCATTCCCGACGTCGCGACCGACTACGTGTACGCCGCGTTCTCCGAAGAGTTCGGAGTGATCGGCGCGCTGATCGTCCTGGTCATCTTTTTGGGACTCGTGCGCCGCATTCTCGCGACCGGCCTGGAACAGCCCGATCTCTACACGAAGCTGCTGGCCGCCGGTCTCGGAGCGACCTTGGGATTTCAAATCTTCATTATCGTTGGCGGCGTCATCGGACTCTTTCCGCTCACCGGCATCACGCTGCCGTTCGTCTCGTACGGCGGCAGCTCGCTCGTGGCGAACTTTCTACTCGTCGCTCTCGTGTGGGCGATGAGCTCCCGGCCCAGACGCACGTCGCCGAATACTTCTTGAGATGCGGAGTGCGTTTTGGTGGGCGCTGATTGCCGGAGCTTTGGCCGCTATCGGCGCGGGGTACGTGCAGGCGAGCGTGCAGACGCGGCCGCCGCCGATCGCGCAACTCCGTTCGAACCCTGAAACGCTCCCCGCGCCGCAGCCCGGCGTCAGGCGCGAAGCGCAGACGCAAGCGCTCGACGATGCCTTCGCGCAAGACGAGGTCGTCGTCGATCGCGCCCGAACGCCGCAGCCGCAGTGGCAAAGCGAGCAGTTGCAGCTCGTGGTCGGGATTTGCGGCAGTTCCGTTGCCGCCGAGTCGGGCTTCTTGCGGCTGCGGTATCCGGTCGCATTCGTCCTCGATCCGGCGGCCGAGCAGGCGCGCGCCTTTGCCGATCTCGTGCGCGACAACGGTGACGCGCTGCTGGTGCAGCTCGACGAGCCGCCCGCGGTGCAAACGCTCGCGGCGCTTCGTCGAACGATCGGGCAGTTCGACGGCATTGCGTCGCGCCACACAGCCGGAATGGCGGTCGCGCTGCACGGCACCGGGCTGGCGTTTTTCGACGAGCGTGGCGACGCGGCAAATGGGGACACGTTCGCGCGAATGGGCGTAAGACTCGTGCGGCGCGACGTGACCGCCGACAACCGGGGTGGTCTGGGCTACGTGACGTTCATGCTTGGCCGGGCGGCGGCGCTCTCGCGGCGCAACGGTCCCGTCGTCGTCTTCGTCCGGCCGCAGCCGTCGACGCTGGAAGCGCTTGCGGACTTCGGCGCGGCGCACGACGTGCGCATGATCGCCTTGCAATAGCGCAGAATCCGTTAAGCGTGTCACGTCTTGCCGCAGCGGCATCGCTCGCCTGGCTGCTCGTGCTGCTTCCCGCCTGCGGCTCGCGAGCGGCCAAGTCCGACGCGGGCGCGCGAGTTTCGCAAGCCATCGCCAAGATCAATCCGGCGTCGGCCAACGACGGCGGCCGCGTGTATATCAAGAACTGCTCGAGCTGCCACCAGGTCGACGGCCGCGGCGTCCCCGGCGCATTTCCGCCGCTCGCCGCAAACCCGCTCGTCACCGGAAATCCGCTGCGAACGATCGCCATCGTCAAGTTCGGTGTGAGCGGGAAGACGATGGTGGAGGGCGGCGGCTATAACGGAACGATGCCGGCGTGGGGACAGCTCATTTCCGACGAGGACATAGCGTCGGTCGTCAGCTACATCCGCGCCTCATGGCACAACGACGCCAAACCCGTCACTCTGGGCGACGTTGCTACGGCGTCGAAATAAGGCCCATGCGTAAAATTATTGCGCCGATCGTCGCCCTCGCGATAACCGCCTGCTCGAATTCGTCCGTGCCGACGCTGCCGCGCCAGTCCTCCTCGGCACGGTTCGCGGTGCCGGCGCGCGGAAAGATCGATCGCCTGTTCTTCGTGACGACGCTGAGCAAATCGCGAATGTCGGCGGGTCTGTTCGGCAAGGTGATTACCGAATTGGGTGGTGCTCCGAAGTGCGCCGTGAAGCTCTTCGGCATCAAGTATGAAACCGTGGGCGTCAACGGCGAACGAGCAAACGCCAGCGCCGCGTTTTTCATTCCGCAGGCGCCGTGTAAGCCGCCGTTTCCGCTGGTAGGGTACGCGCACGGCACGAATCCAGTCAAAGAGCAGCTGATCACCAGCCCCAAAACGACCAGCGCCACCTGGACTGCGCCCGATCAAGATCCCGTCGTCGTCGCCGCCGTCTTCGCCGCGCACGGCTATGCCGTTGCCGCGACCGACTACCTCGGCCTGGGGCTCTCGACGTATCCGTTCCACCCGTATCTGCACGCTGCGTCCGAAGCGTCGGCCGTGGTCGATTCGATGCGCGCCGCGCGCGCGGCCGCGCTGAAGTTGAACGTGCGCCTCTCCGGCAAAGTGTTTCTCACGGGCCATTCGCAGGGCGGCCAGTCGGCGGTAGCGACACAACGCGCGATCGAAGCGCAGTACTCGGGCGAGTTCAACTTGCGCGGGGACGCGCCGTCGAGCGGTCCGTACGCGCTCACGCAAACGTTCGAAGATTCGCTGCAGCACCAATCGCAAGACGCGCCGATCCTCGCGGCCTACATCTTGCCCGGCTACCAGAAGATCTACGGAAACGTCTACGCGCATCCAACGCAGATCTTCAAGAATCCATACGCGTCGCGCATCGACGCACTGCTGCCCGTCGCGACCTATCGCGACGAGAAGAAGCTCTACGGCAAGACGCTGCCGCTGCAGCTCGGAGCGCTGCTGCAGCCGGCCTTCGTGAAGAGCTTCCTCAACGATCCGTCGAGCCCGGCGCGCCAGGATACGGCCGATAACGATCTGCTGGGCGGCTGGGTGCCCAAGGCGCCCGTTTGGCTGTGCGGGGGCAGGCGCGACCCCGAAGTCGAGTTCAAGAATGCCGAGAAGGCCAAAGCGTACTTCCTAGCCCACGGCGTCACCGTGACGTTGACCAACGTCAACCGCCTGATCCCCAAGGACGTCCCCATCACGGATTACCACGTGGTCGTGGCGCTGTTCTGTCTGCCGCTGGCGCGCAGCCAGTTCTTCGACGGCCTAAAATAGGCGGTCGCCGCCGGGCGATTATGTGCCAATCTTTACGCGGTGTCTATTGCATGTTGACGCGTTAATGGTTCCATCCTGCCCGGCCGAGTGCTACGGTCGTAGTGGGAAAGGCACGGGTCACGAAAATGCGTTTGAGTTTCTTCCTAGCGATGTCGGCAGCGATCTTCATGATTCCGTTTCTGGCGTACTCGGCCGGCGTACCGGCCGACGACGAACTCTCCCAGCGCTACGTCCAAACCGTTCAGGGCGTTCGCGATAACGTGAAGTCGTTCGATGCGTCGAGCAACATTCGGTACGAGACCACCGAGATCGGGCGGACCATACGCGTGGGAACGAGCGAAGTAGCCGGCTGGATCCGCCAGCACGTGTAAAAACTATTGGAGAAACTCTAGCGCGAAGACAAAACGTAAGCCACACCACACCCCGACCCTCCGCGAAGTCGTCTCTCGCGGAGGGTCCCTCATTTCAGCGGCACAATTACGACGGCGGTGCGGCTTCTTGAAGTGATCGTGACCACCGTCGATGAGGCGCTTACCGCGGCCGCGGGCGGTGCCGGCCGCGTCGAACTGGTCGCGGATCGAGACTGCGGGGGACTTACGCCGGACGTTTCGACGGTGAAAGCAGTCCTTGAAGCCGTTGCGATTCCAGTTCACGTCATGGCGCGGCCGCAGGCTCGCACGTTTACCTATCGCGGTGCGGACCGGGAGGCGCTCCTTCGCGACCTGTCCCGCATCGCCGCGCTCAAACCCGCAACGATCGTGACCGGGGCGCTGGACGATCGCCGCTGCATCGACGTTCCGCTGCTGCGCGACATTCTCGACGCTGCCGGCGGGTTACCGATAACGTTTCATCGCGCGTTCGATCAACTCGCGGATGTAGAGGCCGGCTTCGACGTTCTAGCCGAGTTCGGACAGATTGCTCGCGTTCTCACATCCGGCGGTGCTGCAGATGCGTGGGGCGGGCGCGCCGTGCTCGCGGGTCTGGTCGCAAAGCGCAGCGGCCCGATCGTGGTGCCGGCTGCCGGGATCCACGAGGGAAACGTGCGCGATTTGCTCGCGGCAACGCAGGCACGGGAAATCCACGTCGGCAACGGCGCGCGCATCGGAGGCCGGATAGATAGGGAGCGAGTCGCGTCGCTGAAAAGGGCGATGAGCGCGCTATGATTTATAGTGAACATCATGGTGAAGCGAAGTGCGTTCATTGCGTCGGTGGCCGGGTCGGCCGCGGTTGCCGCCGGTCGTCCGGAGATCGCTGAGGCGCACGCGCAGACGTCGCCCGTCTTCGTCAATACGTGGAGCGATAGTTTCCCGTATTTGCCGATTGCCGGCGACGTCTATAAAAAGAGCGGTTCGCTGATGGATGCCGTCGAGAAGGCCATCAATGCCGTCGAAGACGATCCGAACATCCACACGGTCGGCTATGGCGGCTTTCCGAATGCAGACGGCGAGGTGGAGCTCGATGCGGCCATTATGGATGGCACCCTCGTGCGCGCGGGAAGTGTGTGCAGCCTGCAGACGATCAAGAATCCGATCTCGGTCGCGCGGGCGCTGATGGAGAATACGTATCATACGACGATTGCGGGTGCCGGTGCGCTGAAGTTCGCGCGCGAGATGGGATTTAGATCGACGGACTTGCTGACGCCCCAAGCGCGCGCCGCGTGGGAAGCGTGGAAGCGGGACCCGCACCATCAGACGTATTGGCTGCCCGGACATTCGCCCGCGAACTCGTCACACCACGACACGGTGGGTTTGCTCGGGTACGACGGCAGAGGCCACGTCGTCGCCGGCTGTTCGACGAGCGGCATCGCTTGGAAGCTACCGGGTCGCGTAGCGGATTCATCGTTGGTCGGCTGTGGGCTCTACGCCGACGATAACGTTGGCGCGGCCGCGGGGACCGGCGACGGCGACGTGATGACGAACTACTGTTTGAGTTTTCTAGTCGTGACGCTGATGGGGCAAGGCCTTTCGCCGCAACGAGCGTGCGAAGAAGGCTTGCGGCACATGGCGCGCACCGACCCGAAGACGACGTCGATCCAAGCCGCAGTGATTGCCGTTAGCAATCGCGGCACCGTCGGCGCCGCACAGATGCGCAGCGACTCACGGTTCCATTACGGTGTCTGGCGCGACGGATCCGCGAAGCTGCACGTCGCCGCAGCAATCGTAACGGCGGTGCAGTGACCGCTACCTTACGCGGCAATCGAAAACTCGGTTCGAAAGATCGTGGCGACGTAGTCGTACATCTCCGGATCGACGCGCAATAGGCGGCGGCGCGTCGCGCGCGGCCACGGCGATGCGGGATCGTTGATCTCGACGTACGCGCGCACGCTTTCCGCGAAGTATTCGTCGACGCCGGTAGCGGCGTATGGCGTAACGAACGCCGGCGCATTGCCAAAGAGCGTGCGCACGCGCGGATCGACACCGGAACGGTACACGCCGCAACCGAGGGCGCAATCGAGTGCGTGCGCGAACTCGTGCGCGACGGTCATCGGACTGCGCGATCGCAGATACACGGTGCGTTCTTCGACGACGAATAATCCGGCCGGCGGACACGGCCACGCGTCGACGTCGATGCCGAGCCGCATGAGCGCACCCGACGCGTGGGCGTACGATTCACCCCGCGTGAGAAGCACGACGCGAATGGCCGCATCGCGCGCGTAGGCCAGCGGACCCATACCAAAGCGAACGAGCGTCGCCACGGCATCGTCTTCGATCGGACGCGCGCTTTCGCGCGTAAAGAGTGAACGCGCCAGCTCTGCGGTTGGTTCGTGCATGCCTGCATCGTCGCCGCCGGGCGTGACGCCGAGATGACCGCGATATTGCCGTTTTGCAAAAGGTCAGGTCGCAGCGGCTTGCGAACACCGGGCCTTCATGCGTACGAGAAATC
Source organism: Candidatus Baltobacteraceae bacterium (assembly GCA_036488875.1). Lineage (NCBI taxonomy): Bacteria > Bacillati > Vulcanimicrobiota > Vulcanimicrobiia > Vulcanimicrobiales > Vulcanimicrobiaceae > Vulcanimicrobiaceae bacterium. Next base: position 397,477 of record DASXGW010000013.1, read on the forward strand.
TATTTGCGGCAGCGGCACTTGCGTGTGCGACTGCTTGTACCGGCATGGGAGGCGGGCATGCGATCCCGCAGGCTCCCGATCAAGCAAGCGCGCTGTTCGGCGACGCCGGCGGCACGGCTTCGGTCTTAAAGACTCTGAAGAAGCACGTGGCGATCGGTTCGACGGTCGATCCGGACAACGGCGACGTCAATCCCTACGGATTGACGATCGTCGGAAGCACGCTCTACGTTTGCAACTTCAACAACTCGGCGAACGTTCAGGGCATGGGCACGACGATCGTTACGCTTTCCACGAAGCCCGGCTCGGCGCCGCAGCATTTTGCCGGCGACAGCTCGCTCCTGGGATGTTCCGCGTTGTCGGCCAGCAAGAAACAAAACGGTGTCTACAGCATCTACTCAACCGGAGCGCTGGCACCGGCGATCGACCAATATTGCGCCACGAGTAAGTGCGGCGGTGTTGGAAAGCAACTCAAATCGATCACCAACAAGCTCTCGCGTCCGTGGGGCGCGGCGTGGGCGGTCTCGAGCGGCGTCTACTTTTACGCATCGAAAGCGCTGTTTGTCAGCGACGCGACGACGGGATCCATTCTTCTCGCGGTTTCGTGCGCGGGAGGCGGCGGATGCACGGCGCCGATGACGCCCATCGTCACCGGCTTTAAAGTCAACCACGGACAGCCGGGCAGCATTCTCGGTCCCTCCGGCCTCGTATTCGATCCGAAGAACTGCGTGAAGATCGGCGCCAATCCGGCGTGCGGAACGCTCTATGTCGTCGACGGCGCCAATAACACCGTCGTCGCGATCCACAACGTCATGAATCTGCGCAAGCCCAAGAGCATCACGGTCGGGAAGAGCGGAAAGACGTTCGGCGGTCCCGAGAAGTCGTGGGCCTCGTTAGTCTACTCCGGCAGTCCGCTCAAAGGTCCGATCAGCGCCGCGGAGTTCGCCAACGGCAACTTGGTCGTCGGCAACACGACCGAGCCGGCGGGCACGAACAGCCTGATCGAAATCGCTAAGCCCGCGTGTTCGGCGGTGCCCTGCAAACCTTCAACCGTTTTGGATAAAGTCAACGTCGACAAAGGTGCGGCGGGCGCACTGTTCGGTCTCGCCGTCGGCGGTACCAAGAAGAGCCCGGTGCTGTACTTCAACGACGATAACACTAATACGGTAGATGCGCTGACGAAGTAAAACCGGGACGGTCGTCGCGCGGCGCCGGCACCACGTGAATGGTCACGGTGTCGGCCGAGCGTCCGTCGTAGGCGCGTACGGTCCACGTCCCTAATCGAACCGGAAGAAACGCCGTGCCGTTCGCATCCAATGCGAGCGGCACGCCGTTTGCCGACCAGAGTACGGCCCCGATCGACGGAGCGATCGCGCGCAGTGCGAGGCGCTGCTCGCGCGCCTGCAGCGGTGACGTTACGGCGTTGCGTTCGAACACGTCGCCGTCGTGCGGAAAAACGATGCGGACGCGGCGCGAAGCGATCTCGCGATGCTGCGCGAGCCAGGGATCGTACTCGTGAGTCAAGGTCAACGGCACCGCGTGCCGCACGAACGCCACATCGCGCGGAAGCACCCACTCCTCGACGACGGCGCGGCAACCCGCCAGCGGCGCGTGGCCCGTCGTCGCACAGATTCTCACGCGCACGTACCCCGGCGGCGGCGGATACGGCGGCGGATCGCCGTTTTCGTGCAGGTGCAGCATGATGCGATTCCACAGCGGTCCGGCACCGGTGACGCCGGAAACGCCGCGCATCGCCGAACCGTCGAAGTTTCCGACCCACACGCCAACGGTGTACTCACGCGAGAACCCGACCGTCCACGTGTCGCGAAAGTCCGACGACGTTCCGGTTTTCACCGCCGCCCAGAACGGCATTTCGAGCACCGAATGAATGCCGAACGCTTTGACGCGCGCGTGCGGGTCGGCAAGCATGTTGCCGACGAGCGCCCACGTCGCCGCAGTGCCGACGGGGCGCGCCGGCGCGGCGTTCCCGGTGAGATGCAGCGGAACGTACGAACCGCTCCGCGCCATCGTCGCGTAGGCCTGCACCAGTTCCCAGAGCGTCACCTCGCCGCTGCCTAACGTCAAGCCGAGTCCGTAATACGAAGCCGGGTGGTCGAGATGTTCGAAGTGCAGCGCGTGCAGCCGGTCGAGCAGCACGTCGACGCCGAGCGACGACAAGACGTGTACTGCGGGGACGTTGAGCGAGTTCGCCAGCGCGTAGCGAACGCGCACCGGGCCGCTGAACCGTCCGCTATAGTCGGCCGGCTGGTAGAGCTTGCCGCCCGGGATCGCGTACGTTGACGGCACGTCGGGCAGAATCGTCGTGGAACGGATCGTTCCGTTTTCGAGCGCCGCCTCGTAGGTAAACGGTTTGAGCGACGAGCCCGGCTGGCGCAGTGCCTGCACGCCGTCGTTGCGTCCCAGAATTTCGTCGGAGAAGTAATCGGGAGATCCGACGTACGCGAGCACTGCACCGGTCGCATTGTCGACGACGAGCGCCGCGGCATCGTTGACGTGATACGCGTCGAGCGCGCCGGCCACGTCGCGCGTCTGCGCCTGCACGAAGCGCTGCAGCGCGCGGTCGAGGGTCGTGCGCACGCGTCCGCTTCCCGGCGGCACTCGCGAGTAGAGATAGAAGAGCGCGTGCGCCGCGTCGGCAATTCCGGCGTCGTGGCGGCGCACGTGGAGCGTTTCGCCAAGCGCGCGCGACGCTTGCGCCGGCGAGATATCGCCGAGTGCGGCCATTCGGCCGAGCACGTAGTGCTGTCGCGCCCGCAGCGCCTTCCAGCCGGTGTCGGGTGATAGGCGGCCGGGGTCGTTGGGAATCGCGGCCAGCAGTGAGGCCTGGGCGACGTCGAGGTCGGATGCGGGCTCGCCGAAGTACGTGCGCGCCGCGGCCTCGACGCCGTAGAGATTGCCGCCCATCGGAACGCGGTTGACGTACGCTTCGAGGATTGCCGTCTTGCTCGAGCGGACCGCGATGCGTTCGGCGTCCACGATTTGCGCCAGCTTCCCCGACGGCTGGAGTAGACGTGCGAGCTGCATCGCGATCGTCGAGCCGCCGCTGCGCGGTTCGCCGTACACGATCAGCTCGCGCGCGGCGCGAATCAGTGCCGGCACGTCGACCGCTCCGTGTCGATAGAAACGAGCGTCCTCGGCAGCGACGATGGCGTCCACGAATGCGGGCGAGACGCGCGAGAGCGGGACGAAGACGGCGTGCGACGAGTCCGAAGCTAAAATCGTCCCCAGCGGTGCGCCGGTTCGATCGGTAAAGGTGACGGCATCGCGGCCTCGCGCAAGCGTCGAGACGTCCACGCCCCAGAGATAGACGCCCAGGAGCGTCGCGGCCGCTGCGACGACCGCGATAAAAGGTACGACGCGCACAAAGAGTTTCACGTTGCTTGAGTTAATGTACGACGGCGGTGCGTAGATCGCTGTTTTTCGCCGTTACCCTGATCGCTGCTGCCGCAGCCGTGACGTCGTGCAATCAAAACGCGCCCACACCCACAAAGCTGTCGCCCGTGGCACCGCTCGTAAAGCCGGTGCTGCCCACGTGGATCGCTTCGATTTCGCCGACCGGCAAGACGGAGTCGCTCGCGCAGGTCCGCGTTATCTTCGCCAAACCGGTTGCGAAGGTCGAAGCGCTGTCGGGGGCCGGTCCGGCCGACGTGCTGTCGCACTTCTCGCTCGATCCGCCGCTCAAAGGAAAGTTCTCGCTGCTCACGCCGCGCATGGTCGGCTTCGTCGCGGAGCAAGCCCTGCCGATCGGCACCCGCGTGGCGGTCAAGCTCTCCGCCGGCCTGCACGATCTCGACGGCGACACGCTTGCCAACGACCTCGCGTGGACGTTCGAGACCGATCCGCTCGCGATGACCAACTTGCCGTCCCTCAAAGCCGCACAGGACGAAAGCGCGACGCCCGGGCCGGCCCCGACGTTACCCACGCTCAAGATTACGTCCAACGCCGCGGTCGACGCGTCCTCGCTCGCGGCGCATACGACGTTCCAAGGCGGCGGCGAGATGGTGCCGGCTACCGCCGTCCTCGAAGCGCAGCCTACGCCGTATCCCGCAAGCAACAGTGCGGAGCTCTTCGATCCGTCGCTCAACGACTGGACGTACGACGTCAAGCCGCAGCGCGATTTGAAGACGAGCACCACCTACTCGCTGGTCATCGCTGCGGGTGTCGAGCCTGCCTACGGCAACGTTGCGTCGAGCAAACAGTTCAGCGGCGCTATTCACACGTACGACGCATTGGCGATCGTGCCGACGCCGAGCGCGAGTCCCGCGCCCGGCTCCGGATCCCGGTTTGCCGCCGGCGATCCGTCCATCGCGTTCAACAATCCGCTCGACGCAAAGTCGATCGCGGGAGCCGTGACCGTTTCGCCGGCGCCCGCGAACGTCAAATCGCTCGTCACACTTTCCGACGACGGCACGACGTTGTCGATCGATCCCTACGCTCTCGATCCCGACGCGACGTACGCTGCCACCCTCGGGCCCACGATCAAAGACGTGTTCGGGCAAACGCTCGGTCAGGCGCGCACGATCACGATTCGCACCAGCGACTTCGGTCCGGGCGCGTGGGCGCCGAGCGGAGCCAACGTGATCGCGGCCGGCGCGCCGGTGCAGCTCAACTTCTACGCGACGAATCTTCCGCGCAACGCGTATCGCATGGCGACCGCGCGAGTTGCCGCCAACGACCTGATGACGAGTCTCGACGCGCTGCACTGGCTGCCCGCTCCGTCGGCGTGGCCCGAGCACACGCTCGCGGGTGCCAAACGCAACGCGCAGAGCGTCGTCCGCGTGTCGCTGCAGGCGCAGCTCGGGGGCCCGTACGGTGCGCTCGCCTATGGTTTCCGCACGGATTTGGATCCGGCCGACAGCAGCCCGGGACTGGTAGGTATCGCGCAGCTAACGAACATCGGCGTCTTCGCGCAGTGGTTCCCGCAGCGCGGTATCGTGATGACCCAGCACTTGAGCGACGGTTCCCCGGCTGCCGGCGTCAACGTGACGCTCTATCGCTACGACAACTCGAACAACACGGTGCTCGGCACGTGCGCGCAGGGCACGACGGGCCAAAACGGTGAGGCCGATTTCTCCGGCGTCGACATCGAACGCTGTTACGCCGGTGCCGACGCCAATCAAGCGCCGACGATGGGTGTGGTTGCTACCGAAGGCGGCGACGTTGCGACGTTGCAGACGCAGAGCTATAGTGGCATCTACCGCTTCGACGTCAACGGCGGCTGGTCGTCGGGCGCGCCGCTCTCGCGCGGAACCGTGTTCCCGGATCGCGACATGTATCAGCCCGGCGAAACCGGCGAAATCACCGGCGTCGCCTATTACGTCAGCGGCGATCGCATCGTCGCGGATCGCAACGCGACGTACGCGCTCACCTTGCAGGATCCCAGTAATAATAAGAGCTCGCTCGGATCGGTTAAGACCGACGCGTACGGGATTTTCTCGCTGCCGCTGATCTTCTCGAAGCAGCAGGCGTTGGGCTATTACACGGTCGACGCCAAAGGTGCGAGCGGAAACGACATCAACGGCGGATTTCGTGTTGCCGAGTTCAAGCCGCCGAACTTCAAGCTGACGTTGTCGCTGAGCGGAACGTCCGCGCAAGCCGGCAGCGAGGTGCGGGCAAACGCGAACGCCATGTATCTCTTCGGCGCCCCGCTGCAAGGCGGAAGCGCGCACGCGTACGTCACGCGCGAGCTGGCGTCGGTTCAACCGCAGGGATGGGACGCGTTCTTGTTCGGGCGTCAGTGGTTCTATCCCGAGCAGACGCCGTCGTTCGACACCGACGTGCTGCAGCGCGATCTGCCGCTCGACGCGCAGGGCAACGCGAGCTTGAGCGTCAGCGTGCCGGGCGATCTGCCGTTCCCGATGACGTACACCGTCGACATGGAAACCACCGACGTCTCGAACCTATCGGTCTCCGACTCGAAGAGTTTTCTGGCGCTGCCGGGTGACGGCGTTATCGGTATCAGCTCCGACGTGGGCGGCGTGGCCGGAAAACCGATGCCGCTGCACGTGATCGTCACCGACGCCGGCGGCCATCCGATCGCCGGACGCGGCGTGCATCTCGTGTTGCAGAAGATGACGTACACGTCGGCGACCCAGGAAGTCGAAGGCGGTCAGAGCGCGCAGCAATCGATCGAGTATGCGGATGCCGGCAGCACCGACGTGACGTCGGCTCAGGCGCCGGTGGACGCTCAGTTGACGCCGCCCGACCCCGGACCTTATCGCGTCGTCGCAAACTTTGCGAGCGCTCAAGGTGATGCAACCTCGACCGATTATCAGATTTTTGCGTTCGGTCCGGGCGAAGCCGATTGGGGCTTGAGCGATGCCAACGCGGTCGCGGTGAAGCTCGACAAGAAGTCGTATGCGGTCGGCGACACCGCGACCGCGATGGTCGCTTCGCCGTATGCGAAGGCGGACGTCTACGTAAGCGTGGTGCGCGGCGACATGCTGTATCGCACGACAATGCGCGGCGCCGGCGGCGCCGCGCGCGTTTCGTTCAAGATCACGCCCCAGATGCTGCCCAACGCGGCGTTCGAAGCGGTCGTCGTTCGCCGGGGTCCCAGCGTCGCGTCGGCCAAGCCGGGCAGCGTCGACGGCCTGTCGCGCGTCGGCATGGCGAGCTTCGAAGTCAGCACGGCCGACCGGTATCTGAAGCTCGGCATCGTTCCCAAGTCCGCCAAGGTGCAGCCGGGCGGCTCGCAGCACGTCGATTTTGCCCTCACGCACAAAGACGGCAGCCCGGCGCGCGGCGAGGTCGTTGCGATGGTCGTCAACGACGCGATCTTACAGCTCTCGGGCTATCGCCCTCCGGACTTGGTGCAGACCGTCTTCGCCGATCAACCCGTCTCGACGATCTTCTCGGACAATCGCGAGGGCATCGTGCTGCAAACGCAAACGCCGCCCCCCGAGAAAGGCTTCGGCTATGGCGGCGGATACTTGGCGGGCGCCGCGAGCACGCGCGTGCGGCAGCACTTCTTGCCGCTGGCATTCTATCGCGTGCTGCCGACCGACGCATCGGGCAAAGCCGGCGTCACGTTCTCGATGCCCGACGACCTCACGACGTGGCGCGTGATGGCGGTAGCGGTTGCCGATGACGATGCGCACTTTGTTACGTCGGATACGACGTTCATCTCGGCGCTGCCGTTGATGACCAATCCGCTGCTGCCGCAGTTCGCGCGGCCCGGCGACACGTTCGGACTCGGCGTCTCGGCGTCGAATCAAACCGGTAACGGCGGTGCGCTCGATTTAGTGCTGCAGCTCAGCGGTGCGTTGGCGTTTACGTCGGGCGACCCGCACCGGATGCAAACGTCCGACCAAGCTTCGACCGGCACGCAGGCGTGGCGCTTCCCGGTACACGTGGGGACGCCGTCGCCGACGATGGTTGAAGCAACGAGCCATTTGGGCTCGGCAAGCGATGCGTTCAAGGTTTCGTTCGGGGCGATCGATCGCGGCAGCACCGACGCGGTGATCGAGAGCAGCGCAACCGCGTCGCGTGTGTCGATTCCGATCGATTTGAACCGCGGCGGTTTCGTGCAGATTACACTGGCCAACTCCATCGTTCCGCAGTTCGTCGTTCCCAGCGAACGAATGATGGACGCCGATCCGTATCCCTTCGCGGACGAGCTCGCCTCGCGATTGGAGGTTGCCGGCGCGCTGCAGGGATTACGCGGGCCGTACCGTCTGAATCTTTCGTTCGATCCGGCAGCGCAGATAGCGACCGTGCTTGCGAAACTGTACGCGCTGCAGCGCGACGACGGCGGCTTCGCGTATTGCGAGGGATCGAAGGCGAGCGATCCGTTTGCCACCGCCTACGCGTTGGAAGCCCTGGCCTTCGCCCAAGCGCACGGCGTTGCCGTCGATTCGGGTGTCGTCTCTCGCGCGCAGGCCTTCGTCGCCCAATCGCTGGCCAACCCGTCGCGCTATAAATGGTGCGACGACGCGCACTGTAAGGCACAGCTGCGATTCGAGGCGCTGTGGGCGCTGGCGGCAAGCGGACGCCGTCAGACCGACTTCCTCAACGATATCGTCGCGCAGCAGTCGACGTTCGATCCCGCGACCAAAATCCGGTTGGCGCGGTTCTTGCTGGCGACGCCGGGGTGGCAGAGTCAGGGAGCCGCGCTCGCCGATCGTTTACAGCAAACGCTGTACGTCACCGGACGGTACTCCGCCGCTAACGTGTCGTCGCAGTGGGGATGGATGGGTTCGACCGTCGACGCACAGGCGCAGATGCTGCAGCTGCTGATCGAGCGTCACGCTCCGGTCGAACAGCTCGACGGTGCCGTGCGCCAACTGGTCGCACAGCAATGCCGCTGCGGATGGCCGACGATCGACGACACCGCCTCGGCAACGATGGCGCTCGCCGCGTACGCTGCGACCGAGCATTTAGGGCCGGCATCGGCGATGGTGACGGCCGGCGGCGCGACCTTGGCATCGGCGCAGTTCAACGGCGTTGCGTCGTCGCAGAGCGTGACGATTGCGGCGAGCAAAGTCAAGGGCGGCGCTCTCGACGTCGCGGCGCAGGGCGGAACGATTCACTACATCGTGCTTTACTCGTATCCGGTTGCTGCGAACGCGCCGGGCGAGCTCGCGGCGTTCCGCGTGATCCGCACGGTCGCTCCACCGGGAGCGAGCAGCACGCCGGTAGCGACCATGGATTTGGCAGCCGTCGCGCCGGTCGACATCACTGCCGGCAACGTCTTCGACGTCGGCGTGCGCGTGATCGTCGATCATCCGGTCGACCGCCTATTGATCGAAGATCCGCTGCCGGCCGGTTTTGAAGCCGTCGATACGAGCTTCCGCACGACGTTAGCGACGCTCGTGCCGCAAAGCGACAGCTGGGAACTCGACACGCAGCAAATTTATCGCGACCGCGTGATGGGATTTGCGGAGCACTTAGGTCCGGGCGTGTACGAGATGCACTATCTGGTGCGGTCGGTGACGCCGGGAACGTTCTTGTGGCCCGGCGCGAAGGCGTATCTGCGCGACGCGCCCGAACAGTTCGGCCGCAGCGCCTCAACGCAACTCCACATCACGCCTTAGGGCCAAAATGTTAGCTGCGCTAGACCGCCGCATTGTCATCCTGAGCGTAGCGCCCGCAGGGCGCGGAGTCGAAGGGCAGGCGTATCCCACGTCTAACGGCTGTTAAGGTGACACGCGAGATGCTCCCGTTTTATCTCGTTACCGCTGGGTGGCTCACGCTTTCGGTGGTCATTTGGATCAAGGCAAGACCTTGGGCTGAGAAGCAAATTGAACTCTACAATCGCGGCGGTCCGCTAATGTGGCTTTATAAAATTGGATCCTTCGGAATCGCTTCTCGCCCTGGATATTGGGAGATCAGCTACCGCGCAGTCGCTGTCTTCGGCGTGATGTTTGGAACCTTGGTAGCTCTACACCCTAGCGCCTGCCCTTCGACTCCGCTCGCCCTCGCTACGCTCAGGATGACAGAAGTGCCGCATTCTTCGTCAGTGATTCCGGACCGTAACCATAATCGCGCACACTGTATCATGGGTGCGCAGGAGGGCATTGATGTTTCGCACGGTGCTGGTTGCCACGGACGGATCTGACGAGGCGATGGCCGCCGTCCGCAAGGCTGTGGAGTTGACACTCTCGCTGGGGGCCGGCGCGAGCCTCCATATCGCGTCGGTGGTTGCGTATGCGGATATCCCGTTGATGCTTGCGAAGCAGCCCGCCAACGCGCCCGACTTGCTCTCCGACCAAGCCCAGGAGGCGGTCCAGCTGGCGGCAGCCCTAGCCTTCGCCACCGGCCTGCAGCCGCAAACCCACCTGCTGACCGGCGAGGTGGTCCCGGCGCTCCTGGAATGCGCCGAAAAGGTCGGAGCCGACGTTCTGGTCGCGGGTTACCGCGGGCGCAACCGGCTCGCGGCAATCGTGATGGGCAGCGTAGCCGGAAAGATCGTCCGGTCGACGGCCATTCCCGTCATGGTCGTTCGGGAGCCCGAGTAACCGTGCCCCTGAAATAAGCTTGCTCGGGCCTTGCATTATTAGTTTTAATAATGCTATACCTAATCACACATGGCATCCCGAGTCGCAGAGCGGGCTTCCCAGCCCTCCGCCCGCGTAGCGGAAACGCTTATTCGCGGACCCATCAAGTCCAAGACGGTCTTCCCCGTCTTGGTGCTGCACTTGCTCGCCGAACAGCCCGATACCGGTTCCGGTTTGATGGCGCGCATCGAAGCGCTGTGTGAGGGCCTGCTGGCCGTCAACACGAACACCATCTACCCGCTATTGCGGCGGCTCGAGGAACGCGGTTTCATCGTCGGCGAGTGGGAGCATCCCACCAAACGTTCGCGCCGCTTTTACAAAGTTACCGACGCCGGAATCGAGCGACTCGACCGCATCAAGACCGGGATGCTGCCTTACCTCGAGATGTTAGCCGCTTCCGTTGCGCGTTTGCGCGGCGAGTTGTACGCCTCGGCTTCCTGACCACCACTTCATAGAAGAAAGACGTAAACAACGATGAGCACGTACCGCGCCCCCCTTCGCGACATGCAGTTCGTTCTGCGCGAGCTTGCAAACGTCGAAGAACTTTCGAAGCTTCCCGGCTGCGAACAAACGTTGGACGTCCTCGATCCGATTCTCGAGGAGGCCGGAACGTTTGCAACCGAGGTGCTCGATCCGATCAACCGGATCGGCGACAAAGAAGGCTGCACGTGGAACGACGGTGAGGTTACGACGCCCAAGGGCTTCAAAGAGGCGTACAAAAAGTTCGCCGACGCCGGCTGGATCGGTCTTCCCGTTCCCGAGGAATACGGCGGTCAAGGGCTGCCGTCGCTGTTGCTCGGCCCGACGTTGGAGATGTGGAACGCGGCCAACATCGGTTTTGCAAACGGTCCACTGCTCAATCAAGGCGCAATCGAAGCGATCGAGCTGTGCGGAAGCGACGAACAGAAGAAGACGTACATTCCGAACCTCGTCAGCGGCAAGTGGACCGGCACGATGTGCCTCACCGAACCGCAAGCCGGGTCGGACCTCGCGCAAGTACGTACGAAAGCCGTTCCGGAAGGCGACCGGTACCGCCTGACCGGTCAGAAAATATTCATCACGTTCGGCGAGCACGACATGGCCGAGAACATCATTCACTTGGTGCTCGCGCGTCTGCCGGACGCGCCGGAAGGCACCAAGGGCATCTCGCTCTTCGTCGTGCCGAAGTTCGTCGTCACCGCGGACGGAAAGGTCGGCGAGCGCAACGACATCGTTTGCGCCGGCATCGAGCACAAGCTCGGTATCAACGGTAATCCGACCTGCACGATGAGCCTGGGCGAGAAGGGCGGCGCCGTCGGTTATCTGGTCGGCGAAGCCAATCGCGGCCTCGAGTACATGTTCATCATGATGAACGCCGCGCGATTTTCCGTCGGCGTGCAAGGCATCGCGTTGGCCGATCGCGCCTACCAACACTCGCTCGAGTACGCCAAGGAGCGCGTCCAGTTCCGCGACGTCACCACGCGCGACAAGAGCGCGGTAACGATTATCCACCATCCCGACGTGCGCCGCATGCTCATGTGGCAGAAGGCCACGATCGAGGCGATGCGCGCGCTGGCCTACGTCACCGCCGCGTCGCTCGACTACGCCCATAAGAGTCCCGACGAGAAAGTGCGCAAGGAGCACAAGGCGTTCGTCGAGCTCATGATTCCGGTCGTCAAAGGCTGGTGCACCGAGAACGCGATCGATCTCTGCTCGAACGCGCTCCAGATCTTCGGCGGCATGGGCTACATCGAAGAGACCGGCATCGCACAGCAGTACCGCGACGTGCGCATCATCACCATCTACGAGGGCACGACCGGCATTCAGGCCCTCGATCTTCTCGGCCGCAAGCTCATCGGCGACATGGGCGCGAGCGCGATGGCCGTCGGCAAGAAGATGGAAGCCACCGCCAAGGAGTGCGCCGCCAGCGACAACGCCGACGTCAAAAGCATCGGCGAAGCGCTGCTCAAGAGCCTCGCCGCGCTGACGGAAGTCTCGCAGTGGATGGGCATGACGGGCATGGGCGACATGAAAAAAGCGCTCGCGTGCAGCGTGCCCTACCTCAAGCTGTGGGGCGTGATCGCCGGCGGCTGGCAGATGGCCCGCGCCGCGCACATCTCGGCTGCAAAAATCGCCGCCGGCGACCCGGAAGCGGAGTTTTATAAAGCCAAGCTTGCGACGGCGAAGTTCTACGCGACGCACGTCCTGTCGCAAGGCGCGTACTTCACGAAACAGATCATGGACGGTTCCGGCGATGTGATGACGCTCACCGAAGACCAGTTCGAACTCGATCGAAAGATGACGGTAACGGCATAACCATGGGACAAGTACGCATTGAAGATCGCGACGGCGTTCGCGTGATCACCCTCGACAATCCGCCGGTCAACGCCCTCTCGTTTGCCTACTCGGCGGAGCTGCTCAACACCGTCGAAGCGGCAGAAGCCGATCCGGGCGTCAAAGCGATCATCTTCACCGGCGCCAACGGGTTGTTCAGCGGCGGCGCCGACGTGAACGATTTCTCGACGGAGCCGACGCCCGAAACGAAGACCGTTCGCGACGTCATCGCGGCGGTGGAGCGCGGCGCGAAGACGTACGTCGCGGCGATCGACGGAAACTGTATGGGCGGCGGTCTCGAGCTGTCGCTCGCGTGCGACTATCGCGGGGCGACCCAACGCTCGAAGGTCGGCCTGCCGGAAATCAAGCTCGGTTTGCTGCCGGGTGCCGGCGGGACACAGCGGCTGCCGCGTCTCATCGGCGCGCAGGCGGCGCTCGAGTTCATGCTCAAAGGCAACACGCACCCGGCGGACAAGGCAAAAGAGCTCGGCATTATCGACGAGATCATCGATGATAACGCCGTCGACGACGCCGTCGCATTCGCCAAAAAAGTTATCGATCCGGCGCAAGGGATGCCGGCCAAGCGGCGCATCTCGAAGATGAAGCCGTTCATCGGCAAAGGGATCTCGACGCAAGCGGGACCCTTCGTGGTGTCGCAAGCGCACAAGATGGTGCCCCCCGAGGACAACGGCGGATTCGCCGCGCACAAGCTCATCGACGCCGTCGAAGCCGCGGTCGAAATGCCGTTCGAGTTCGGCATCGCGCGCGAAGCGCGGCTTTTTGAAGAGCTTGCGCGCTCGGCGCCGTCGTTCGCCCTGCGCCACGTGTTCTTCGCGGAGCGCGAGCTCTCCAAGATTCCGGGGCTTCCGGCGGCCGAACCGATCGATATCAAGAAGGCCGGCGTGATCGGTGCGGGCACGATGGGCAGCGGCATCGCGATAACGTTCGCGCAAGCCGGCATTCCCGTCGTGGTCGTCGACTCCAACGACGAAGCCGTCGACAAAGCTCGTCAAACCGTGATGGGCATGTTCATGTATCAGGTGCAGAAGGGCAAGCTGACGCAAGAAGAAGCCTGGAAGCGCGGTCAGTCGATTAAGTTCACCGACGACTGGAGCGAGCTCGCCGACGCCGACGTGGTCGTCGAAGCGGTGTTCGAGAACATGGACGTCAAGAAAGACGTCTTCACCAGGCTCGAATCGATCGTAAAGCCCGAAGCGATCTTCGCTTCGAACACCTCCACGCTCGACATCGACGAGATGGCGTCGGTCACCAAACGGCCGGCACAGTTCCTCGGTCTGCACTTCTTCGTACCAGCGAACATCATGCCGCTGCTCGAGATCGTGCGCGGCTCGGAAACCTCGCCGCAGACGCTGGCGACGGCGTTCAAGCTCGGCAAGACGCTGCGCAAGACGTCGGTGCTTTCGGGGAACGCATTTGGTTTCATCGGCAATCGCATGATCTTCGATTACGCGCGTGAAGCGGTAGCGCTCGCCGAAGAGGGCGTGTCGCCGATGCGCGTCGACGCGGTAATGAAGAAGTTCGGCTTCCCGATGGGACCCTTTGCCATGAGCGATCTTTCCGGTATCGACGTCGCGTGGCACATTCAAAAATCGCGCGGCGAAGAGGGTAAGGGACGCACGAACATCATCGACCGGCTCGTCGAGCTCAAGCGGCTGGGTCAAAAGACGATGGCCGGCTACTTCAAGTACGACAAAGCCGTGGGCAAAGGCCGCGAGCCCATTGCCGATCCGCACGTCGAGGAACTCTTTGCCGAAGAGGCGCGTAAAGCCGGTATCGCCGCGCGCACCTATACCGACGACGAGATTGCCGACCGGCTCGTGTATGCGCTGATCAATCGCGGCGCGTTCTTGCTCGCCGAAGGCGTCGCGCTGCGGCCCGGCGACGTCGACATCGTCTACGTCTACGGCTACGGCTTCCCGCCGCACAAGGGCGGACCGATGTGGTACGCCGACGAGGTTGGCGTCGACACCGTCTACGCCAAGGTGGAAGAGTTTGCGCGCGAGTTCGGTCCGCAATGGACCCCAGCGCCGCTCCTGGCCGAGATAGCAAAGTCCGGCGGAACCTTCGCCAAGCACACTGCAGCCACCAAGGAGTTAGTCAATGCGTGAGGCGGTCATCGTCTCTGCCGCGCGTACGCCGATCGGGCGTGCGTTTCGCGGTGCTTTCAATCAAACGCCCGGAGCGACGATGGCGGGACACGTCGTCAAGAACGCGATGGAGCGCGCCGGTATCGATCCCGCCGAAGTCGACGACGTCGTCATCGGTTCGGGTTTGCCCGAAGGCGCAACCGGCAACAACATCGGCCGTACCGCCGCGCTGCGCGCGGGTTGTCCGGTAACGGTTGCGGGTCAAACCGTTAGCCGCTACTGTGCGTCGGGGCTCGACGCCATCGCGGCGGGCGCCAAGCGCGTTATTGCCGACGGTGCGAACGTCATCGTTGCCGGCGGCGTCGAGTCGGTCAGCATGGTGCAGAATTACTTGAACATGGAGTTCTACACCGAGGAGTGGCTGCTGCGCCATACGCCCGACGTGTACATGCCGATGCTCTATACCGCCGACAACGTTGCCAAGAAGTACGACGTGTCGCGCGATCGTCAAGACGAGTACGCGCTGCAAAGTCAGCAGCGGACCGCGGTCGCGCAGGCTGCCGGACGCTTCGACGCCGAGATCGTGGCGCTTCCGTCGTGGAAGTACGTGCAGGATAAAGACAGCGGCACCGTGAGCGAACAGCATGTGGTCCTCGATAAGGACGAAGGCAATCGTCCCGAGACGACGCTAGAAGCGTTGCAGAAACTGCCCGGCGCCGTTCCCGGCATAAAAGAAACGTCGATCACCGCCGGCAACAGTTCGCAGTTGTCCGACGGCGCCGGCGCGGTCGTCATTATGGACGCAACGCTCGCGCGGCAGCGCAATCTCGCACCCCTCGGCATTTATCGCGGCTTCGCGGTCGCGGGATGCGAGCCGGGCGAGATGGGCATCGGTCCGGTGTTCGCCGTGCCGAAGCTGCTGCAGCAGCACGGTTTGAAGATCGACGACATCGGCTTGTGGGAACTCAACGAGGCCTTTGCGGTGCAGACCGTCTACTGCCGCGACACGCTGGGCATTCCGAACGACCGCTTCAACGTCGACGGCGGCGCGATCTCGATCGGCCATCCGTACGGCATGAGCGGCGCGCGCATGACGATGCACGCGCTCATCGAAGGTAAGCGCCGCGGCGTGAAATACGTCGTCGTAACGATGTGCATCGGCGGCGGCATGGGTGCCGCGGGCCTTTTCGAAGTCGTCTAGCGCCGGCTCATGCTCGTCGCCGCACTGCTGTTGGCGCAAGTAACGCAAGGGACTCCGGTCTTTCCGTTAGCGACGCCGGCGCCCTCGCCGTCTCCCGGCGCTTCGCGGCGGCCGGCAATCGTCGATGTGGATGCCGGCGGTTCGAACTCGTATCTCAACAACGGCAAAGGGCGTTGGGAGACGGGATATTTTGGCACCTCGTATCGAGCGCCGTCCGGTTTTGGGGTTCACGTCGATGCGCTCAACGAAGTCCGCTTCGGCACGAGCACGGACGTGTACGCGGCCGGCGTCGACGTTCCGACGGGACATCCCAACGGTACTTTGCACCTCGGCTACGGCGTCAGTTCGAGGAACGAAGTCATCCCCTCGAAAGCGATTCTCGCGGGCTACGATCTACGAACGGGCGGCGGATGGAGTTACCAGTTCGGTTACGTCGGTCGCGACTTCTCGTCGGCAAGCGCGGCAAACTACGGTGTGGGGACCGACAAACATTGGGATCATCAAGCCCTCGGATATTTCCTGAATTTCTCGACCGTTTCGAGCAAGACGGGACTCGGCATCGTACAAGGTTTGCGCTGGTCCGACTTTCTGCCGCTCGACACGGTAACGCTGACGGCCGATGCAGGCCGTGGCGCCGAAAATACCGGGCGCGCGCGGGTCGCGATCCACGACGTGGTGGGCTTTGACGCCGACGAGGTCCACTGGCTCGATCCGCATACCGCAGTCCGTTTGGATGCGGGATATTTTTCCGTCGCGCGAGCATACCAGCGCTTCCTCGTCCTGGTCGGATTGCGCGTTCGCATGGGGCGCCTTTTTTAGCCCGAGGGGCCCACGGAGCGAAGGCTTGCCCCGGTTCCGGCCGATAAGGCTATTCATAGGGGCGCTCTTTGAGGCTACCCTTGATGACCTATGTGATAGAATTGTGCACCGAGCGGGCGCATGATCGTCCGTGGTCCGGGCTATTGAGCTAAGGGGCGGGCTCGTGGCGTAAGTGTGGAAGGGGTTGTATGGCGGTCAGCCAGCTTGCCCGCGTTGTGGGCGAGGAGGCTTCCTTAGAGAAGCTTCTAGAGCGCATTGCCGATCGAAGTGCGCGCGTCGGGGTCATTGGCCTCGGATACGTCGGGTTACCACTCGCGGTCGAGTTCGCACAGCAGTTCGGCGTGGTCGGATTCGACACGGATCCCCGCAAGGTCGAGAAGCTCGAGCGCGGCGAGTCCTATATCATGGACGTCGAATCCGAAGACCTCGAACACGTCGTAAAAACCGGCTCGTTCAGCGGAACTACCGATTTCAACCGGCTGGTCGACTGCGACGCGATCGTGATCTGCGTCCCGACGCCGCTCGAGAAAAGCAAGAGCCCCGATCTCTCCTACGTGGAAGGCGTCGCGCATATCGTCGCTAAGCTGCTGCGGCCCGGTCAACTGGTCGTGCTCGAGTCGACGACGTATCCCGGCACGACCGACGAGCTGCTCCTGCCGCTCTTTCAAAAAGGCGGACTCGAGCTCGACAAAGACTTCCTCCTCGCGTTTTCGCCCGAGCGCATCGATCCGGGCAACAAAAACTTCAAGCTCATCGAGATTCCAAAAGTCGTCGGCGGCTGCTCGAAAGCGTCGACCGAGGCGGCGGCTACGCTCTACGGCTCGATCATGCGGCGCGTGCATCCGGTTTCCACGGCACGCGCCGCCGAAGCCGCGAAGCTGCTCGAAAACACGTTCCGCCTGGTGAACATCGGTCTCGCCAACGAAATGGCGCTGCTGTGCCATCAGCTCGGCATGGATGCGAACGAAGTGATCGAGGCGGCTGCAACCAAGCCGTTCGGGTTCATGCCGTTCTATCCGGGTCCGGGCGTCGGCGGCCACTGCATCCCGCTCGATCCGTTGTACTTATCGTGGAAGGCCAAGCAGCAAGGGTTCATCTCGCACTTCATCGCGCTGGCCGACGAAGTCAACTCCGCGATGCCGGCGCACATCGTGCAGCTCATATCGCACGCGCTCAACGACCGCAGCAAATCGCTGCGCGGCTCGCGCATCCTGCTCGTGGGGGTTGCGTACAAAGAGAATATCAACGACACGCGTCAAACGCCGGCCATTCCGATCATCGATCGGCTGCGCTCGCAAGGCGCGAACGTCGCCTACCACGATCCGCTCGTTGCGCACTTGGACATCGACTTGAGCGAATGGCCGGAGTGGCGGCCGCGCCGCGTTTTCAACGTCGTGCAGCGACGGCGACGCGCCGACAACGGCCAAGAGCGGCGCCAGGAGCGCGGCGATGGTCAGCCTCGCGCCGTTCACGTCGATCGCCGCGCGGCCGGTTCCGAAGTCACCCGCCGCCGTCACGACGGCTTGCGCAGCGCCGAGCTAACCGATGAGGAGATCGCGCGCGCGGACTGCGTCGTCATCATCACCGCGCATTCCGGCGTGGACTACGACCGCATCGCGAGAGTCGGCGACATCATCATCGATACGCGCAACGCGCTCGACGACGACCAGCGGCGCAACGCTCCCGGACTCGTGGTGCGGCTATGAAGAAGCGTTTTCTGATCACCGGCGGCACCGGCTTCATTGGGTCGCATCTTACCGATGCGCTGCTCGCGAAAGGGCACTCCGTTATCGCGCTGGATAATCTGGAGACCGGAAGCCGCGACAACGTCGAGAGCGCGCTGTCCAACCGTAACTTCGACCTCGTCGTCGGCGACATTTGCGATGCGCCGCTGGTCGACAAGCTGGCTCGCAAGAGCGATGTCGTCGTGCACATGGCCGCGCGCATCGGTCTCAAGCTCGTCATCGAAAGCCCCTTGCGCACGGTCGACGTCAACGTTCGAGGAACCGAGGCGGTGATGGGCGCGGCGACGCGCTACCGCTGCCGCACGATCGTCGCATCGACGTCCGAGGTGTACGGTTTGGCGACCAAGATTCCATCGGCCGAGGAGGATCCGATCACGTTCGGCTCCCCGACGAAAGGCCGCTGGGCGTACGCGTGCAGCAAGGCCGTCGACGAGTTTCTGGCGCTCGCGCTCGCCCGCGAGCGCGGGCTTCCCAGCACCGTCGTGCGGCTCTTCAACACGGTAGGCCCGCGCCAAAGCGCGCGCTACGGAATGGTGTTGCCGCGTTTCGTACGCCAGGCGCTAGCGAACGAACCGCTGACGGTCTACGGCGACGGCACGCAGACTCGCAGCTTCTGCTACGTGGGCGACGTCGTCGGCGCGCTGCTGGACATTCTCGACTGCGAAGCGACCGTCGGCGAGATCTACAACCTCGGTAACCCGCAAGAAGTGCGCATCCTGGATTTAGCGCAGGAGGTCATCCGCCAAACCGGATCGACGTCGACGGTGCGGTTCGTTCCGTTCGACGAAGCTTACGCTGCGGGCTTCGAAGAGATCCACCGCCGCGTTCCGGACATTACGAAGCTGCACGAAACGGTTGGCTTCGTGCCGCGCGTGTCTTTGAGCGAGATCATCGCTGCGGTTATTGAAAGCGCCCGTAAGCGCGAGCACGTCGCGTGAGGGCGGAGGCAGCGACCGTAGCGCTGGGGGTACTCTTAGCCCTTGGAACGGCGGCAGCCGCGCGCGCCGACCAGGCGCTGGCGGCGCCGCCGGCGCCCGTCGCGCAGGCCACTCCGACGGCCGGACAGGTGTGGCCGACGCAGCCGCAGCCGTTTGATACCGTCGATCTGGAAGCCGGGGGGTCGAACGATTGGCTCAACGCGGGCCGCGGCATGTGGCACGGCAGCTACGCCAACGCCGCGTTTGCTTCGACGTCGGGTTTCAAGGCGTACGGCGGCTATCTCGACGGCGTTCGCTTCGGACTCGATGACAAGTATTATTACGCCGGAGTGTACGTTCCGACAAAAGTTCCACACGGAACGCTCAACGTCGAGTACGGCTTCAGTCCGCAGCACAATAACCTTCCGTCGTCGCAGGTGACGGCCGGATACGACCTGCGGCTCAACGGCGGTTTCGGCATTCAAGCCGGATATAGCAATCGCTCCTACACCGCCATCGACGCGTCGATTTGGAATGGCGGCTTCGATAAGTACATCGGCAACGATCGGTTTGCTTACAACGCGACGCTGGCCTCATTATCGGGGACACCCGGCGTCGGCTTTTCGCAGACCGTATCGTGGTCGAAGATCCTTCCTAGCGACACGGTGACCGCGGCGGTCAACGTCGGCCGAGATATCGAGAACACCGGCTTCAACCACGTCGCCTTTTATTCGTCGGCCGTACTCGTGCTCGACGACGTGCACTGGATCGACCCGCATACGGCGATTCACGCGGACGTCAACTATAACTCCTTAGCCGGCGCATACCAGCGCTACGAGGTGTTGCTTGGTCTACGCGTCCGGCTTTAACGTCTTCCTCCGTGCGATGGAGATCGCGGTGGTGTTTTTCGCCGGGGTCTGCGTGCTGCTCGGCGTCGTTCTCGTGGTCTTGCGACGTCGCAATGCAGCTATTTCGCGTCACCGCATCGAGTTGCAGCAGCGTTGGCAGAAGACGTTCCGTACCACGTTCACGACGCCCCTGACCGAGTTTCCGCCCATTCTCAAGAAGGACCGTTACGACGTCTTGCTCGTTTTCAATCAAGTGCGCCAGCTGCGGCAGTCCGACCGAGAGACCGATCGCGATGGCCGCACCGCGTACGGTCCGACGCTCAACGACATGGCGCGCAAGATCGGCTTGGACGCGTTTGCGGTCACCCTGCTCGATCGTAAAGACGACGCGGATAAGATCGCGGCGCTCAACCTTCTGGGCTGGATGGGTGATGCGCGGCTGGTTCCCATTATTCGCAATCTTATGAAGACGGCGCGCGCTAGTCTCTCGCGTGCCGCGGCAGAAGCGCTGTTGCGGCTCGATTCCACCTCGGTGGAGGACGTCGTAGTTCAAGTGCGCGATCGGTTCGGTTACGTGCGCGCGCGTGTCGAGCTGATGCTGCGCGAGGTCGGAACCGCACGGCTCGATCCGGCGATGAAGCGCGTCGTTACGCTCTCCGACGACCGCGGAAAGATGCGGCTGCTGGATTACCTCGGCTGCGCGTCGCCTAGTGCCGCCCGAGAAATTTGCCGCGCCGTCGTCACGACGTCGAGCAACGGCGAACTGGTGGCGGCGGCGCTCAAGACGCTGGCCACGGTCGCGCAGGCCGAGGACGCCGATCTGGGACGCCGCTTTGCCGAAGATGAACGACCGTTCTTGCGTTTGGCCGCGCTGCGCGTGCTCAAAGAGACGGCGACGCCGCAAGATCTGCCGCTGCTCGAAAAGATGACCAGCGATTCGAGCTGGTGGGTCCGTCAGCGTGCGGCCGAGACGCTCGTTTCCATCGATACGGGTAACGAGATCGCCGCGCGCGTTCTCGAAGCGCACGAAGATCCGTACGCCAAAGCTGCCGTCACCGCGGCGCTCGCCGGCCAGCGTGCGAGCAGCGCAATCCGTTCTAGCGATCGCCGTGCCGAAAGGAGTCGTCGATGAGCACTGGCTTGCATTATCCTTGGGATCTCGTCGTGCTCGTCATCGAGGTCTGCCTTTTTGCCTATTTCCTCTTCGTCAACGGTTACTACGTCTTCACCGCGGTTCTCGCGCTCCTGAACTTGCCGCTGTTTATGCGGTTGCATCGCGTCGATCCGCTCCGGCGGTCGTACTCTTCGCTCGATACGCCGGTTTCGATGATCGTTCCGGCGCATAACGAAGAGGAAGTCATCGTCAAAACGGTGCGGTCGCTGCTCGCGATGGAGTATCCGACGTTCGAAATCATCGTGGTCAACGATGGCTCCGAGGACCGTACGCTCGAGAAGCTCGGCCAAGAGTTTTCGCTCGAACCCTACCCCGAAGCGTACCGCGTCTCGATTCCGACTGAGGAAGTGCGAGAAATTTATCGCTCTGCCCAGTATCCCGAGCTCATCGTCATCGACAAAGTCAACGGCGGTAAAGCCGACGCGCTCAACGCCGGGCTCAACATCGCTCGCTATCCGCTGGTGCTCTCGGGTGACGCGGACTCGTACTACCATCCGGCGACCTTGCAGTGGATGACCGAGCCATTCCAAAAGGACGGTCGCACGATGGTGGTGGGCGGCGCGATTGCCGTCGGCAACGACTGCATTCCCGAGTCGTTCGGCGATCCGTTTAAGCCGTCACTGCCGAAGAAAATGCTGCCGCGCTTCCAGGCGCTCGAGTATCTGCGCGCGTTTCTCTCGAACCGGCTTGGCTGGGCGCCGCTCAACGCCCTAGGTATAGTATCGGGCGCGTGCGGTCTTTGGCGAAAGGATCTGCTCGTCGAGGCGGGCGGGTACCGGCGCGACACGGTCTGGGAAGACATGGAGATGACCCTGCGCGCTCACCACATGATGCGGCGCAAGGGGCGCGTGTACCGCGTTGCCTTCACGCCTTATCCCGTCTGCTGGACGATGGTGCCGAACTCGCTGTCGCAGCTCTATACTCAGCGGGTCTTGTGGCACCGGCACTTGAGCGAGTGCATGGCCATACACCGGCGGTTGCTCTTCGGCGGCGGCGCGCTGGGCTGGATGACCCTGCCGTACCTCGTATTCTTCGAGTGGCTTGCGCCTCTGGTCGTCGCTTTCGGTATCTGCTTCGGCATTGCCGGTATCGTTTTCGGCTTCTTGGATTGGTACTCGCAGCTCATTTTGCTTGGTCTCGTGTTGACGCTGGCGATTCTGATTTCGTTCGTCGCCATTCTGCTCGACGAGATCTCGTTTACCGCCTATCGCCTTCGCGACATCTGGAATCTCTTTTTAGCCGCGTTTCTTGAGAACTTTGGGTACCGCCAGTTCGTCACGTTTGCGAGCTTGATGGGCTTCATCAACTGGGCAATGCGAACGCCGCACCGCGGTCGGCGGCCACCCGGGATGTTCGTCAAACCGTATCCAAAGACGTAGCGTTGCGTAAGATTCTGGCCCTATGGCTCGCCGTGAGTTCGGCGGGGTGTTCCGCTGCGGTCAGCGGCGCCGGCGTGTCGCCGGCGGCGGCCGTGCCCTACGCGTCGCTGCCTTCGCCGGGCAAGTACATCAAGCACGTCGTGATCGTCATCCAAGAAAACCGGACGTTCGAAAACATCTTCGCGGGCTACCCGGGCGCGAACGCTCCGATGTTAGGCCGTACGTCGAACGGCAAGCGGGTCGCGCTCCATCAGATCACTTTTCACGCCTACGATTTCTCGCACAGCTGGCGCACGGCACTGTTGGATTACGACCATGGGCGGATGGATGGATTCAACCTCAATCTGTCGATTCCGAAATCGGGGCCGCTCGCGCCGTACGCGTATCTCGATCGGACCGAAGTTGCGCCGTATTGGACGATGGCCCAGCAGTACGTGCTCGCCGACGCGATGTTTCCGACGCAGTTCGGACCGAGCTTCACCGCGCATCTCGATCTGATCGCCGCCACCGCGAAGCTCGCGCCGAACCTCGCCGAGGTCAACTCGCCGACGTCAGGCTCGTCGTGGGGCTGCGACGCACCGGCCGGCACGACGACGGCGACCGTGAGCGCGAGACGGCAGGTATCGACCAACGGTCCGTTCCCGTGCTTCAACCAGTTCGCGTCGATGGCGAACACGCTCGACCAGACGTATACGTCCTGGAAGTTTTACGCTCCCCGACTGCGATCCAACGGCGGCATCTGGTCGACGTTCTCGTCGATTCGCCGCGTGCGTTACGGAAGGGATTGGAAACGCGTCATCACGCCGCAAACGAAGGTGCTCGCCGACGCAAAGGCCGGAAAGCTTGCGTCGGTGACGTGGGTTGTCCCCGACGCGAAGGATTCAGATCATCCGGCGGTGGCCAGCGATAAAGGGCCGTCGTGGGTCGCGAGCGTCGTTAACGCGGTCGGCGAAGGACCGGACTGGAAGACGTCGGCGATCGTAATCGTGTGGGACGACTGGGGAGGCTGGTACGACAACGCCAAGCCGCCGCAGCTCGA
Source organism: Candidatus Baltobacteraceae bacterium (assembly GCA_036488875.1). NCBI lineage: Bacteria > Bacillati > Vulcanimicrobiota > Vulcanimicrobiia > Vulcanimicrobiales > Vulcanimicrobiaceae > Vulcanimicrobiaceae bacterium. Next base: position 421,036 of record DASXGW010000013.1, read on the forward strand.
CTATCTCGGATTGGGCATCCGCGTGCCGTGTCTCATCATTTCGCCGTACGTCCACGCCGGGTACGTGTCGCACACGCAGTACGAGTTCGGCAGCATCCTCCGATTCGTGGAAGACACCTTCGGTCTGCCGGCATTGGGGCCACCGTCGATGTACACGGACCGGCGCGGGAACAGCATCGTCGACGCCTTCGACTTCACGCAGAAGCCGCGCGCCTTTACGCCGATTCCCGCGCCGTATCCGCCGGACTACTTCCTGACGCGTCCGCCATCGGGCTTAGCTCCCGACAACGACTGATTTCGCCTACTTCTTTGCGGACCAGGCGATACAGTAGCCCTTGGGGCTGATATCGCCTTGCACGATCTTGCACGTTCCGTTTGCCGTCGCGGTCTTACCCGCGATAAAGAACGTGCAGTTCGAACATTGATCGCTGCCCTTAGGCGTGGTCTGATATTTGAACTGCGCTTTGGTGCCGTGAGGGGCCTGGGCCGAAGCAACGGTTCCAAGAACTCCGGCGAGAGCCGGTAAGATGACTGAAGCGCGAACGAAGGCGGCGCGCGAGAGCTTGTCTTGATCCTTCATATCGATCATCTTAACCCTTAGGCTTGGTTTCAGGCAATCCTAACCTCGCACGGACCCTCGGCCCGGACGCATCGGGTACGTCTTTCGTTGACTACAGTGCGAGGTGAAAAACGCAATATGAATATTTCTCTACTACGAAGGGCGATCGGCGGGTTGCTTGCGACGACGCTCGCGCTGGGCGCCACGCTGGCCGCGATGCAGCCGGCCGCGGCGCAGTACGCCGTGCCGGGAGCGCCGGGCGTGGCCGATGTCAGCGTCGCGCAAGGCGACGTCGTCATCGTCCGCGGCGACAGCGGCGCTCAAGTCGGTGCGGCAATCAATACGCCGATGCTGCCCGGCGATTACATTAGCACGGCGGACGGATCGAAAGCCGAAGTACAGTTCGACGGCATTTCGATGATTCGGCTCGCCCAAGACACGCAAGTGCGCATCGTGAACTTGGATCCGGGTTCGCGCGAAGTGCAGCTCGCTTCGGGTACCGCAGAGCTCGCGGTGTTGCAGAATAACGACGGCGGATCGCAGATCGACACCCCGTCGGTAACGGTCCGCCCGGCTCGAGCCGGCGATTATCGCGTGTCGGTCTTGTCCAACGGCGAGACGCTCGTGACGGTGCGCAGCGGTCGGGCAAACGTTTCCAGCGGAAACGGCTCGGAAAATCTTACGGCGGGCTCGACGCTGGTTGCCTACGGGTCGTATAACAACGCTGCGGTCTCGAGGCAGGCAGCGATTGCCTACGACGCTTTCGACAACTTCAACGAACGTCGCGATCAAAACGTGGTCGCTTCGTACAACTCCAATCCTTACTTGGCTCCCGCGTTAGCCGGCTATTCCGACTTTTCGAACTACGGCCAGTGGTACAACGTACCGGGCTACGGCCAATCGTGGGCACCGTCTAATCAGGCCAACAACTGGTCGCCGTACTCGAACGGTCAGTGGGTCTGGGAACCCGGCTACGGCTACACCTGGGTCGGCAATGAGTCGTGGGGCTACGTTCCGTATCACTACGGCAACTGGTACTACGCACAAAACTACAACCAATGGATGTGGCAGCCGCCGTCCTATCAATACCAGAATCCCAACGCGCTGTCATCGGCTTGGCTGCCGGCAATGGTTGCGTTCTTCCTTACCGGCGGTAACGGAAACGCCGCACTGGTAACAGGTTTGAACTCGGCTTACGGCTATGGCAACATCGGTTGGGTACCGCTCGCTCCCGGCGAGCAATACGTTCCGTGGTACGCGGGCTTCGGTGCCAACGCGGCCTTCCCGCAGACGGCGCTTAGCCGGGTGAACGTGACGAACGTCTACAACGTCTATCGCAACATGCGATATGTCAAAGTCGTGCGCGTGATTCCGGTCAACCGGTTCCGCGACGGCGACTTTACGCATGCCGTCCTCGTACCGGCGCGCGACGTCGGCCAACTCACGCTCGTCCGCGGTGCGATTCCGATCGTGCCCACCAAGGCGGTATTGGGCGTACGGCGTGCGCCGGCGACGGTTCGGCTGTCGACGCGCTTCGAGCAGCCCGCGTTTGCCGAGAAGGCGCCGGAAATCGTCCGCACGGCGTCGTTCGAACGCCAAGCGGCCGCGGTAGAGACCGCCGTTGCCGCAAAACCGCGCGAAATCGAAGCGCCCGTACGCACGACGCCGGTAACGCACCCGGTCTATCAGGCTCCGGCCCGGACCGAGACGTTCAAAGCGCCCGTCCCCGCGCCGAAGACTGCGACCAAGCCGGTTGAGAAGCAGCAGTTCGCGCCCCCGGAACAACGCCACGCAGCACCCGAACGGACGATGGCGCCGCAACGGAGCATGGCTCCGGAACGCACCGTTGCTCCGCAGCAGTTCGTGCCGCCTGAGCAGCGGGCGCCACAGCGCGCCGAGCCGCAGCGCACGATCGAGCCGCAACGCACGATCGAGCCGCAACGGTTCACGCCGCAGCCGCAGCGCGCAGTTCCGCCTCCGCATCCGGCACCCCAAGCACGTCCGGCAACGGCGCCCCCGCAGCAACAGCAGCGGCCGGCGGCGACTCCGGAGCGCCATACGAAGGCAACGGCCAGCCCGGCGCCTCCGCTCTAATCGCTCCTTAATCGGACTACAATGCGGGTCCATGGGCACAACTCCAATAATTAGCTTGGGGGGAGGTCCACGGACCCGTGCTATTTCGACCCATCGCATTCGCGGCCGCGTCGGTTCTCCTGACGATGGCCGTCGCTCGAGCCGACGCTCCGCAGGGTATCCCGCCGGGCGTTGCACGCATTAGTGTCCTTGCCAGCGGCACCGTCCTGCTGACGCGTTCGGGCAAAACCAAAACCCCAGTGACCGGCAGCGTCAACATGCCGGTTTTCGCGGGGGATTACGTAAGCACGACCGACGCCGACACCCTGGCCGAACTGCAGCTCGACGGTTACACGGCGCTGCGTCTCTCCGGCGGCGTTCAATTGCGTGTGGCGGCCAACGACGCCAAGACGCGCGAGATCGATCTAGCGCAGGGTCTCGTCGAGCTCGCCGTGCTGCATCCCGACGGCGGCGTAAGCGAGGTCGTCACGCCTAACGTCGTCGTTCGCGCGTTGAAGCCGGGCGATTACCGGATATGGGTTTCGACCGACGGACAAACGTCGGTCACGTCGCGTCGCGGAGATGCCGACCTCGTGACGCCGCACGGCACGTTCGACGTTGCCGACGGGAAGACGATTCTCGTGCGCGGCGACGCCGATTCGCCGTCGCTGGACTCAGTCGACAAAGTTGCAAACGACGCGTTCGACGATTTCAATCACAACCGCGATCGCGCGCTCTTCGCCGCGATCAACGAGAACACGAGCGTGCCGTCCGATATCGCCTCGTACGACGACCTCGACAAGTACGGTCGCTGGGCCGACGTCGCGCCATACGGTCAATCGTGGATTCCCAATCAGAGCAGCGATTGGGCGCCGTATCGTGACGGCACGTGGGTATGGGGTGCGTCGTACGGATGGACGTGGGTCGGAAACGAGCCGTGGGGATGGCTGCCCTATCATTACGGCAGCTGGTTTTATGCAAGCGGCTACGGTTGGTGCTGGTATCCGCCCTCGCTGAGCATCGCGCCGGTCTGGGTTCCCGCCTTCGTCGCGTTCTTCGATTACGGTAGCGGCCCGTACGGTTTCGGCTGGGTTCCCCTGGCGCCGTACGAATCGTTCTATCCTTGGTACCCGTGGTATTGGGGCTGGTACAATCCGTGGCCGCGTTGGCAGCGCAGCTTTCCACCGCCCCCTCCGCCGCCTCCGTCGCATCAACATCATGGGCCGATTCGCATGCATCCCATCGCGACGAAGTATCGCAATGCCGCCTTCGGTGGGGCTTCGACGTTCGACGCGCGCAAAGTGCACGACGGCATGAGGCCGGCGCCGATTCGTTTCGATCCTGGACGCTTCGCAACCGTTACGATCCGCCACGACTCACAACCGGTCGCGTTGCCGATCGCTCGGCCGCCGATAGAAACGGTGCATGCGGCCCCGTTGTCGCACCGCTTCACCGACGTTGAACGCACGTCGCAAACGACGACGCCGCTGTCGCACCACGAGATGCCGGTCGCGCCGGAACCCGGCGCGTGGCACGAGTACGATGCCGGGCGCGGCAACGTGTCCGCGCCGTCGCTGCCGCACCTGCCCCAGAGCCTAACGCCCACGCATCCCCTCGATCAAGCGCCAATCGAACGCGCGCCGTCTGCGCCGGTCCACGAAACCGGCGGCAGCGGGTCGCACGGCGCAACCGGCGGAAGCGGCAAAGGGAGCGGCGGCAACACCGGCGGCTCTCACCCGCCAGCATAGGGGGACTTGGCGGCTTGGAGAAGTGCGCGGACATGAAAACCGCACGCTACTTCACGCGCATGGTTGCGCTCGCGTTGTTCGCCGGAATGCCGGCCATCGTCGCCGCACAAGCGCCGGCGCCGTTGAAAACCCACTCGCCGCACGTCAATATTCCGCATCCGATCAAGATCAACGGCTGCAATCCGCAGCACAATAACTATATGGCGACCGGTTACGCGCCGGCGTACTACCCGGTCGGCGTCGGACCATACTGGGGATGGCCGGCCGCCTATCCGGGCTACACGTATTATCAATATCCGGTGCGAGGCAATCCGACCCTGAGCATCGACTACGTTAACGAAACGACCGTCCCGATGAAAGACATCGAGTTCGGTCTGATCGCGCACGGCAATCTGGTCGCCGAAGTGCGCGACGTCGGCACGTTTTCACCGGGCGCCGAAATCAAGCACGAGTTCGGCCTCAACCCGAACGTGTTTCCATTGAGAACCTCAATGACGGAATGCGTGCCGCTGCGCATTACTTTCACCGACGGAACGAAGTGGAAGAATCCGGCGATGCCGCATCTGAATAAGGGAATCTACGGTAAGCACTACTAATCCGGACTCATCGCGGGGTCGCGTAAGCGACCCCGCACGACTTCTATGCGTTATGCTCTAACGGCCCTTATAATGGGCGTTGCGTTTCTCTTTCCGGCAGTCGCGCAACGCGTGAAGGAACGCGTACGCGATGCGATCAGCGAGCCGTTCTTTCTCGACGCACAGGAACTGCCGATGTCGGTCAGCGTCGGCGTCGGTTACTTTCCGGATCCCAATGCAACGCGCGAAGCGCTTTTCGCCGCCGACGCAAACATGTACCGCGCCAAACAAGGCATCAGGAGAGCTATCCTATTGTTAGGGTGACAATGTGGAACTACTCGTCGATGGCGACGTTGTTGCCTTGATCGTCGAAGACGAAGCGCGTGTCGAACGAGACGATGTCGCCCGTCGCGGCATCGCGGACGCGCGAGTGAATGACCAGCCGGTGCAGCGCGATGCCTTGGCGTTTGACGACGCCGCCGTACATGAACTGCACCAGGGGCGTCTTGCCGTCGAGTGGCGCCAATCGCCGGCGCTCGACGAGCATGGCGAGCAGCTGATCCTGTAAGCGCTTGGGCAGCAGCCGGTCGACGTCGTCGGCCTGCAGCCGCACCAGTTCGAGCTCTTTTTGCGCGACGTTCTCGACGACGACCGCTTCGTTGTTACAGAAGCGAACGACCGCATCCCAATCGTCGGCGCTAATGCCGGTAAACGTGTAACCGTAACGCCAGGCGGTTTTGCCCGCAAGCGTTCCCTGACTCTGCCACACGCGCTTGGCGCGGATCAGCACCGGGCGGGCATCGAGCATCACGCGGAAGTTCGCCTCGGTCCCCGCCTCGCCGGGCGACACGACGCCTAGCCCGCTGCCCGAGATGTCCATGCAGACGACCGTGGCCCAGTTATTGCCCTGCGCCATCCACGCCTTAAACGGGCCCGTCCGGCGCGGGTATTTGCGCCGGTTCTGAGGGCTGCCGGTGAAAAACGTGATGAGGTCGTTAATCATTCCTGAATGTGTTTTCGGCCTGCCTGCTGGAAAACCGCTAGGTCTTTTAAGCGGGGGCGGGCCGCCCGGGTCGCCGAAAGCGGAAAAGCCTTTGTAAAGGGGGGCCCAATGGCTCAGGATCTATCCGCCGTTGCTGCGGGCGAAAACGTCTGGGAGATGGCGCGGCAGCAACTCGATGAAGTGGCGCTGCTGATCGGCCTCAACGAGTCGATCCACGGTTACTTGCGTCAACCCAAGCGCGTGCTCGAGGTTTCGGTTCCGGTGCGGATGGACGACGGATCGTTCCGCATGTTCACCGGATACCGCGTGCAGCACAACATGGCGCGCGGGCCGGGTAAAGGCGGCATCCGCTACCACCCCGACGTAACGCTCGACGAAGTCAAAGCGCTGGCCATGTGGATGACGTGGAAGTGCGCGCTGGTCAACATTCCGTTCGGCGGCGCAAAGGGCGGCGTGATTTGCGATCCCAAGCACATGTCGATGCAAGAGCTCGAGAACCTCACGAGGCGCTTCACCAGCGAGATCTCCATCATCATAGGCCCCGAAAAAGACATTCCGGCGCCCGACGTCTACACCACGCCGCAAATCATGGCGTGGATCATGGACACGTTTTCGATGCAGCACGGGTACTCGATCGCCGGCGTGGTCACGGGAAAGCCGATCTCGATCGGCGGATCGCTGGGGCGCGACAAGGCGACTGCGCGCGGTTGCCTCTACGTCGTCGACGAAGCGATGAACGCGCTTGGGAAAAAGCCGGAAGGCGCGACGGTCGCGATTCAGGGGTTCGGAAACGCGGGCATGTATGCGGCGCAGCTCATGGCGGCGCGCGGTTATAAGATCGTCGCCGTCTCAGATTCGCAAGGCGGTGTCGCCAATGATGACGGACTCGACGCGCGCGGCTTGAGCGCGCACAAGCAAGAGACCGGCTCGGTGGTCGGCTTCAAAGGCGGAAAGCGCATCGACAATCGCGAGGTGCTCGAATACGAGTGCGACGTGCTCGTTCCGGCGGCGCTGGAAAAAGTCATTACGGGCGAGAATGCGCAACGCATTAAAGCCAAGATCGTCGCCGAGGCGGCCAACGGTCCGACGGTTCCCGAAGCCGACGACATTCTGTTCCAGCGCGGCGTCATGGTGCTGCCCGACATCTTGGCTAACGCCGGCGGCGTTACGGTGTCGTACTTCGAGTGGGTCCAAGACCTGCAAGCCAACTTCTGGGAGGAAGACGAGATCAACGAGCGGCTCAAGCGCAAGATGGTGCGGGCCTTCCGCGAGGCCTACGAGCAGGCGCAGCGGCACAAGGTGTCGATGCGAAAAGGGGCCTATTGCGTGGCGGTGGACCGCGTCGCGGAGGCTACGAAACTGCGCGGCCTCTATCCGTAGTTATAAGCTGTGTCATCGTCATGGCACAGCTTGCGCTTTTTGAATCCGGTCCTCGGCTGCTCGTCAACGACGCAACGGGCCGAATCGAATATACGCCGGAGTTTATCGATGCGGCTACCGCGGCGCGCTGGTTCGCGGCGCTGCGCGACGAGGTACCGTGGCGCGGCGAACGCCGGCGGATGTACGACCGCGACGTCGACGTCCCTCGCCGGCACGCCGCCTATCGTCTCGACGACCGCGCCCTTCCACATGCGCTGCACGAAGCCGCGGAACGCGTCAGCGCCGGTGCCGGCGCACCCTTTAACGGCGCCGGGCTCAATTTGTATCGCGACGGACGCGACAGCGTCGCACCGCATAACGATCATCTCTACGAAATCGTCGAAGGGTTCCCGATCGCGCTGCTCACACTGGGGTCGACGCGGCGCATGACGATTCGGAGCAAGATGCGGCCGCGGCGGGTATTCGACGTCGATCTCGAGGCGGGCAGCTTGCTCGTAATGAGCTACGAAACGCAGCTTCACTACGATCACGGCATACCGAAAACCGCCGATCCCGCCGGCGAGCGGATCAGCGTCGCGTTTCGCGTGAAGCCGCCGGTGTGACCGAACCGTGGGCCGCCGACGTCGCAATAACCGTCGAGCTCGCTCGCACGCTCATCGACGGCCAATTTCCCGAACTTGCCGGTGCGCCGGTCGAAGCGCTGGGCGAAGGGTGGGATAACGCCGCCTTCTTAGCCGGCGGCGAGTTCGTGTTTCGATTCCCGCGCCGCGCGGTCGCCGCCCCTTTGATGGCGCGCGAGATCGCGATCTTGCCGATCCTGGCGCCGCAGCTTCCAGTTTCAATCAGCGCGCCGCGATTCGTGGGAACGCCCGTGCCGGCGTACTCGTGGCCATTTGCCGGCTATCGATCGTTTCGCGGCATCGCGCTCTCGGCCGCCGAGTTGAGTTCGCCGGCGTATCTGCGATTGGCGGCATCGCTCGGGAAGTTCTTGCGCGTCTTGCATCGTGTAGATCCCGCGCCCGCACTGGCCGCAGGATTGCCCGACGACGAGATCGGGCGACTGGATCACGCCGTGCGCATGCCCAAGCTCGACGAGCGGTTCGCCGCATTATCGGTGGCCGGGCTTGTCGCGGATCCTCAACCGTTTTTCGACTACCTGCACGAGGCAGCACCGCAGGCGCCGCGAACCGAGCAGTTGACCATCGTGCACGGCGACCTTTATGCCAAGCACGTCATCGTCGATGCCGGAGGGGACGTCGAGGGCGTCATCGACTGGGGCGACGTGCATTTCGGGGATCCTGCCATCGATCTTTCGATCGTTTTCGAAATGCTGCCGCCTGCAGCACGCGACGCGTTTACGGATGCGTACGGCACGATCGATGAGCAAACGTGGCGGTTAGCTCGCTACCGCGCCATTTACCACGCGGCGCTCGTCGCCTACTACGGGTACCGCATCGGCAGCGAGGAGACGCTGCGCGCCGGCCTGCGCGGCTTGAAGTATGCGGCGCCGTAACCTAGCCGGCGCCGCGCTCTGCGCACTGCTCGCGCTGACGGGATGCAGCCGTTCGCACGGCGAGCCGCACGTGCTGCGCATCGCCGACATCGTCGATCCGTCTTCGCTCAACCCGCTGCTGGCGCACGATCAGGACACGATCGGATACGATCTGCTCGTCACCGAAACGCTCGTCGGGCTCTCGGCCGATAACCGGCTCGTCCCAATTCTCGTGACGCGCGTGCCGACGCGCGCCAACGGCGACGTCTCGAGCGATGGAAAAACGATCGTCTACCATCTCAAGCCCCGCGTGCGTTTCGCCGACGGCACGCCGCTGAGCTCGCGCGACGTTGCGTTCACGTTCCACGCCATTCTCGATCCGCGCAACCCCGTCGAGTCGCAGGATGCCTATCGGCGCGTCGCGTCGTTGCAGACGCCCGACGCGCACACCGTCGTCATACGGCTCAAGAAGCGCTGGAACGCCGCGGTCGCGCAGCTCTTCGCGCAGGCGGACTTTGCCTTCGGCATTCTGCCGTCGCACGCGTTCGCGTCGACCGACGTGACGCACGCGCCGTGGAATCAACTCCCCTACGGCACCGGACCGTTTCGCGTGGTCCGATGGGAGCGGGCCAACCGCATCGTCCTGGAGGCCAATCCGTACTACCGGCCGGTACCCAAGCTGCGGCGCGTCGTCTTTCTGCTCATTCCGTCTCGGCAAGCGTCGCTGGTAGCGTTACGCTCGGGTGACGTCGACGTCGCTTACCTCGATCCCGCGCAGCTTCCCGAGACGCGCGGCCTCTCCGGCGTGCGCCTGATGGTCACCCCGGTCAACGGTTTGTATATGTTGACCTTGCGCGTCACCAATCCGCCGACGAGCGATGCCGCGGTGCGCCGGGCGATTGACGCGGCGATCGACCGCGATGCCATCGTTCGCGGACGGTACGGCGCGCTGACGGCCGCGGACTCGTTCTTACCGCCCGTCTTTGCCTGGCACGACCACGGGCCTACGGCGGCGCGTCCGGCAGCGGTCCAGCGCGAACTCGGCGGCGACGGCTGGCATCGCGACGGACAGTGGTGGACGAAGAACGGCAAGCGGTTGAGCGTGACCGTCGATTTCGAGCCGAGTCTCGAAACGTGGATGGAAGTCATCGAGCAAGAACAGTTGCGCGCCGCGGGGATCGACGCGTCGCTCAAACCCTTTACCGGAACCGAGTTCAACGCCCCTGAGGGCCCGTTGCGCAGCGGCCGCTTCACCCTGGCTTCGAGTCAGTGGATCGGCGCCGCCGATCCCGAGCAATCGGTCATCTTTGCGTGCAGCCAACGCGGCGCCAACGGTAATAACGATTCCGATTACTGCGACCCGCAGTTCGAAGCGCTCTTCGACGACCAAGCGACGACCCCGTCGATGCGCCGCCGCGCGGCAGATTACGTAGCGATGCAGCGGATCGTGCGGCGCGACGTTCCGATCGTACCGATCGCCTTTGAGACCCGCATCGACGGCATAGCGGATCGAGTAAGCGGCTTCCGGCGGAATATGTTGATGTATCCGGTCGATCCGCAGAGCTGGGACGCCCGATAAATCGAGGCGAGCCAAGCTTGCTTATGTGTAATGTGACTTAAGTTGGGCAAAAGCGCCTAGGGGGTTACTCTTGGCAGCTAAGACCCGAAACCGCGACCAGCAACGGCTCGCGCTTCTCGTCAGATCGGGAGAGATTTTTCATCAGTCGCTGGATGTCGCGGAAACGCTTAACAACGTCGCGCGCCTGGCCGTGGAGACGTTTGCGGAAATTTGCCTCTTCGATTTAATCGACGAGCGCTCGGAGCGCCTTTTCGTTACCGCCTCCGCCCATCGTGACCCAAGCAAAGAACAGGCCCTTGCAAGCGTCCAGTCGATTCTCTACGTCGAAGAGTTCGGCGTTCATCCGGTCGTCCAAGTCACGCGCACCGGCGAACCGTTTTTCTTGCCGCACATCAGCGAAGAAGTGCTGATGAGTCACGCGGCGTCGCGGCAGCACGAACGGTACATGCGTCAGTTCGGCTACCGCTCGAAGATCGTCGTTGCGGTGGTGTCGCAGAATCAGATCTTCGGCGCGCTGACCTTCGTGCGCACAGACGCCGACGTCGAGTTCAATCACGCCGATCTGCAGTTTGCCATCGAGGTAGGACGCCGCGCGGGCGTCGCCGTCGCCAACGCCAAACAGTACCATCGCGAGCAGCACGTCGCCGAGACGCTGCAGCGCGCGTTCCTGCCGAGGACGCTTCCGTCGCGGCGCGGATTTCAGGTGAGTGCGCACTACCGGCCCGGTTCCACGGAAGCGGACATCGGCGGCGACTGGTACGATGCGTTCGTAAACGGGAGCGGGAACGTGGTGGTGGCCATCGGCGACGTCACCGGAAAGGGCATTGAGGCGGCACGCCTGATGGTGCTGATGCGTCAGGCCGTTCGCGTGGCCTCGCTCGATTCGGACGATCCGCACTACATCGCCGGCGTTTGCAACCGGTTGCTGCTCCAGGAAGGCGGCGAACGTTTCGCGAGCGCGTTCGTCGGCGTGATCGATTCCGAAAGCGGCGTTTTGCGTTACGTTTCGGCCGGCCACGCGCCGCCGTTGATTCGGCAGCCGGACGGAACGATAACGAAGCTCGAACCGCCGTCGGCGCCGTTGGGGGCGTTCGCGGACGTCGCGTTCGACGTGCACGAAGCACGGTGTTCGCCGGGCAGCGTCCTCGCGCTCTATACGGACGGCATCGTCGAAATCAATCGCGACGTCCTTACCGGCGAGCGTCGCTTGCAAGAGCTGCTCGAAGCGAAGGCGGTCTTGTACGCGGCCAATCCAGCGGAGTTTCTCGAACGGGTTATCGGCGACGACCCGCCGCGCGACGACATCGCGATTCTGGTCGTGACGTTTACGCGGCGAACGATGCGCTGGCGCTTTGAAGCGGCCGATGCGAGAACCGCGTATTCCTTACGAAACGACTATCTCGCGAATCTTCAACGCGTTTGTGCTGCCGAGCCCGACGATCTGTCGCTGTGCGGCGTGATCTTCGCGGAACTGATCGGTAACGCCGTCCGGCACGCGTCGGGTCCGTTGAGCGTTTCGCTCGAGTTTCGCGGTGAAGAAGTGCTGCTTCACATCATCGATAAGGGTCCGGGCTTCACGTTCGAACCTTCGCTGCCGCGGGACATTTGGTCCGAATCGGGACGCGGTCTTTTTCTTGTCTCGCAGCTTGCGCGAGGCGTCGAGGTCGAGCGCCTACCCGGGGCGGGAAGCCACGTCTGCGCCGTGCTTCCGGTGCGCTGCGTAACGAACGAGACGCGCCGCGGCGCGGTTACGACGAGGGGGACGGTGCCGGAGACGGACGAATCGCATCCGCTCCAGCGCAGAGCTGCGTCCGGCCGAGCGTAAATCCGAGCAGCGGTGCGCCGCTCGCCGCGGTGGCGTTCTGCGTCACGTTTACCGGCGCCGCGGGTAGTAAGGCGACGCGATTGTACAACGCGTCGACCTGTCGCACGAGCGCCGCTTCCGAGCGATCGTTTAAATTGTCGTCGAACCACTGACACCGATCGACGCTGCCTCGAAGCGCCGCAAACTGATACACCACTTGATCCGCGGCAGACGTGGGACGGATCGCGGCGGCGCAGATCAGTCCGAGAGCGGCGGTGAGAATCGAAATGCGCTTGAGCATACGTCTCATATTACCACCCGCCGGACGCGCCGCCTCCCAAGGGCGCTATATGCCGGCTCCGGATTCGCCTGGAACCGGCTGTTCTTGCGTCGCGTCTTCGAGCGGTAAACCCGCGTCGTGCCAGCCTTCGATGCCGCCGTCGAGCGACGCCGCGCCGGCATAACCGCTGCGCTGCATCTTGTCGACGACGGCCGCGACAACGTTTTGCGAATCGCCGTACACGGCGATCGGGCCGTCGCGGGGCAACGGTAAGACCAGCGGATCGGCTTCCAAGACGTGCTTCGGATCGTAATGGATCGCGCCGCGGATCTGTTTGCGTCCGGGACGCATGCGCACGTCGACCACGGGGGTCGACGTCGTATCGATTTCGTCCGGTCTAATCGTTTTCACCCAACGCTTCTACCCGCATTGTTTCGCCCGAAGTCGAACGAGGGGGCGCTCCCACGCTGGGGTTAGAGCGGCTCGAGCGCGCGCGTGACGTCGAAGTGGTAGAGCGCGTCGAACTGATCGATCAACCGGGCCGTGAAATAATGACTGTCCGCTTCGGTCTGCGGCTGGTAAACGACGCCGATGGCGCGCTCGCGGGCCTGCTGCGGCAAACCGGCCAGCTTCGGCCGATGCGCCCGTAGCGGCACGAGGAACCGAGGTACGTTGGTCGCGTGGAAAAGATATTCGTAGCTGTCGCCGCGCGCGGGCACGATCCGCTTACGCTCGACGGGCGCGTGCCATTGCGACGCTGCGGTAACCGTTCCGGTGTACGTCGTGAGCCCGATGACGATTGCCTGGGGGCCGAATCGCCGGCGCGCGAGCGCTCCGACGTTCGTTTCGTTGTGCGTCCAAACGACGATCTTCGTCGGGCCCTGTGCGATCGCGAGATGTTCTATCAGACGCTCGAGCGTGTCGAACATGTGCGCGTCCCGCAGGTTTCGCGCGCAAGGCGACTCATCGAGCATGGCCCGATAATACTCTTGTGCGTTTCCCGCCACACGAGCGCTCTGCTGCGCGTAGAAGTATTGATCGACCGGGACGCGCTCGTCGATTGGAGCGTGATGCGAAGCCATGCGCGCAATATCCAACAGCTCGGAGACGAGCAGGTCCCGGCAATCCGTGTCTGCCACGGGCATGACGGCGTGTGAGGCGTACATGCCGTACAGATCCAGCCCGTAAAAGCCGGCCTTTGGGCGCCGTCTCGCGGGCGCTCCGTCGTTATGTTCGCGCAGCCACGCGATGAAATCGAGGACTTCCGCGTTGCGCCACATCCACGTGGGGAATCGTTTGAAGCCGTCGAACGACTCGAGCGCGTCTGCGTCGTCACTCGCGCCGCGAACGTATCGGTTCACGCGATACGCGTCGGGCCAATCGCCTTCGATGCACACCGCCGTAAAACCGCGGCGATCAATGAGCCGTCGCGTGATATCGGCGCGCGCTCGATAAAACTCGTGCGTGCCGTGGGTCGATTCGCCGATCAGCACGACGGATGCGTCGCCGATCATGCCGAACAGCGTCTCATCGTCGCTTACCCCGCCCTTGAGCGGAACGAGCGCGTGCGCAAGGTCGATCGCCAATCGCCCCTCAGCCGACGGTGCCATGGGTCTAGTTTGCCCCGCCGACGGGAATGCTGAATGAAGAAGGTGTGAAAGAATTGGGGAGCCGTCAAGAGGAGGGACGCATGCTTTCGACGGGTCGTGAGCCGGTCGAAGGGCGCCAGGTGATCACGATCGTCTTGCGCGGGGACTTGTCGGTGCAGACGCTTTCCGAGTTACGCGAAACGCTCGCGCACGCCGAAGGCTGCGACGTCGTGGTTCTGGATTTGGGCGCCGTGAACTACGTCGACTCGACGACCTTGACGGCGTTCGTGAAGCTGCGCGGGAGAATGTTGGAGGGCGGACGCGCGGGAACCGTGCGTATCGCGCGGCCCGTGACGAGCGTTCGGCGGATTTTCGAGATCTGCCACCTCGACAAGCTCTTCGAGATCTACGACTCGATTGAGGACGCCCAGCGCGCCTAACGCCGATTAGTGGTGGTCGATGCCGACCGCCGGCGCGCGTGCGAGCATCTCGTCGATCAAGGTTACGATGCCGCCGGCCGCCGCGTCGAGCAGCGCGCGCCCCTTCGCGGCCGTGGCTTTCGTCGGGTCGCCCATGACGCCCGATTGCGACAGCGAACTCCACGCCTCCATCATGACCAGCGGACCGTCGCCTGCAACGAGATCGGTCCAATAGTTCTCGGTCGGACGATGCGACAGCTCGCGGCGCGCGAGACTCATGTCGACGAGATCCGGCGCGATTGCAAGGTAAAGTGACGTCTCGAACTCGCAAGCGTGATTCATGCCGCCGACCTTGTCGGATTCGCGCAACCCTTCGGCTACGTCGCGAACGCCTGGGGCGTTCCAGTAGTTTACGGCCGCGGCGAGCACGCCGCTATGCACGACCGCCAAACGCGCGATGATGTCGACGAACGGGGTGTTGCTGCCGTGTCCGTTGACGACGAGCAGTTTCTTGAAACCGTGATGGGCCAAGCTCTTGCAGACGTCGAGTCCGTAGTCGAGCAGGGTGTGCGGTCCGATCGTGATGGCGCCCGGAAAATCCATGTGGTGCGGACTGTATCCGTGATTGATCGACGGAACGAGGATCGCACGATCGGCAGCTCGAGCGACCGCGGCCTCGCACACCGCGTTGCACAAACGCAAGTCGGTGTCGATCGGGAGATGCGGCCCGTGATCCTCGATCGTCGCGATCGGGATCACCGCGACGCGATTCTGCGCGGCCGCCGCTTTGACTTCGGGCCACGTCAGCTCGCCATACCGGTACTTCGCGGTCATTCGGGAACGATACCGCCGTCGTTGTCGATGATTTGTTTGGCCGTTGCGCCGGCGGCGCAGTGCGGATTTTGATACCGGGCGGCAACGGGAGTAAAGGCGTGCGCCTTCTGCGTGAAGTCGAAGCCGTCCACGATCGAGGTCGCGCTCGCGTCGCTCGTGCCAAGCGAATCGGTGTCGAACGTCTGCTCGACGAACTTGAGCACGCTGCCGAAATCGTACTGCGTGTGCGAAACGAAACCGCTCTTTGCGTAGGGCGAGACGATAATGAGCGGAACGCGCATGCCTAGGCTCGTGTAGCTGGTCTGCGGCGGGGCGACGTTGTCGTAAAAGCCTCCCCAATCGTCCCACAGGATGAGGATCGCGGTGTCGTTCCAATACTTGCTCTTGCCCACCGCGTTGACGACCTGCGCGATCCACGACGGGCCCTTGTCGTCGCCGGATGCCGGATGGTCCGAACAGAGCAAACCGGGGATGACCCACGACATCTGCGGCAGCGTTCCCTTCGCGATGTCGCCCAGAACGTTTCCGGCGGGCTCGCTGATGTGTGTCTTCCAATCGGCGCCGGTTCCGGTGCAGCGATCGGGAGCATTAAAGTGGGCACAGCGCACCTTGGCGATCGGGTCGAAGCCGTTCCAAACCGAACCCGAGAAATCGGTATCCGGACCCGACGACGTGAACGGATCGCCGTAGACGTAGTACTTCCACGACACCTTGGCCGCATCGAGGACGTCGGCCATGCTTTTGTACGCGAAGCACGGAAACGGACCGCCGTTGGTAATCACTTTCCCGCTCGTCGTGATGATCGAGGTTGCGGTGCCGGGCGAAGCGTCGCAACCCCATGGAAATGCGCTGGGCGTGTCGACGACGGACTCGTGCGAGTTGAGCTGCGTCGTTCCGGCAACGATTTGCTGGTGTGCGACGAAACTGTCGGTCGTCGCCGTCGAGAACATGTGATCGGCTAACGCGTACGACGACGCTAGATCCCAGTAGGGCTTGACCTCGGAACGCTCCACGTACGCGTACGGGTAGAGCTTGGCGTTGCCTTGTCCGCCGCCGGTACCGAGCGTGACGAGATCGAAGCCGTCCATCTTGCCGCCGTGGTATTCCAGCTCGTACGCCGCGTGATCGTGTTGCAGGTCCGTTCCCGCCGCCGGCTTTCCGGTCGACTCCAATGTTATCTGTTGAAGGTGCACGTTCGTGCCGGCTTTACACCACGTTGCGGCGGTCCCGTCGGGGAAGTGCGTCGCGCACGGGCCCGACATTGCCGTCAACGCCCCCGGAAACCCGGCAAAGAGCACGTTGAAGCTTCGGTTTTCTTGGAAGAGCACGATGACGTGCCCAATCTTTGCCTTTGGAGTCACCGGCGTGACGGGTGAGTTCGAGCTCGAGCAGGCCGCGAGCATCGTCGCAGCTGTCGCAACGATCGTCGTCGCAATCGCCTGGGCGCGGGAACGTTTCAAGGAGACCTCCGCTGGATTCGTGCTGGAGGGGCGTGGTTCGCTCCACCGGGCGAGGCTTCTTTTCGGCCGGTCAGCCGGGCAAGCAGGGTGTGGACGCCGGTGGACGATAAGTGGACGGCTTCGGCGCCATAGTATGGCAGGCGTTGCCGAACAACGCACATCGCTACTGATATAGGGAGAAGTACATGCGTTTGCTCACCACGTCGCTGATGGCCATTCTGGCCGCGGTGGCTATCACCGCCTGTTCGGGCGGATCGTCGTCGTCGAGCTCAACGGACCAATCCTCCGCGACGTCCTCGGCGGCGTCGGATACCTCGTCAGCGGATAACTCCGCGACTTCGAGTGCATCGGATACGAGCGGAGCTTCCTCGTCGGCATCTGAGTCGCAGGGCGCGGCCGCTACGTCGGACATCCCCAGCTATCCGGGCGCGGCCACCGAAGCGGCGGGCAGCTCGTCGAGCATGGGTATGACGAAAGCCGCGTCGGGCAAAGTGATGACGAGCGCCGACTCCTTCGACAAAGTCTATGCGTGGTATCAAAAGAACATGCCGGCCGGCTCGGAGAAGGCGCACACCACGACGCCGGTTCAGAGCGCGGTCTTCATGCTCGGTGAAGCCGGTAAAGATCAGAAGTCCGTCACGATTTCGGTCTCCGGCGGCAAGACGATGATCACGATCGCTTCGGTCAAGATGTAGGTTCCTCGCGCCGCATCACGCGGCTCGCGAAACTCGTGATGGGGCGGCCTGCGCGGAGGCCGCCCTTAAGCATTATTCTAGATGAACCACCACGACTGCGACGTCGTCGCTGGGCCGCGCCTTTCCGATGACCGCTCGCGTAATCTCCGCGGCCGCATCGTTCGACGTTGCCGTCGCCGTCATCCGCGCGAGCGCGTCGCGCGCAGTTTCCTCGGCGCGATCCGAATGGCGATCGAACTCGACCAGGCCGTCGGTGTAAAAAAGAATCCACGTCTTGGGGGCGAGTTCGACCTCGTGCGTTTGCGAACGTACGTCATAATCGATTCCCAACGGGATTCCGCCATGCGCTAACGAGTACGGCGGCTGCGACGCCGAGGCGAGTATCGGCGGTGGATGTCCTGCGGTCGCAAACGCATGCATCGCAGCGAGGCGTCGAATATGGCGACGAGCGCGGTAGCTACCGTCTCGGTTTGCAGCGGCAACGTCCGGTTCACGCGTTCGAGGACGCGCGCCGGATCGTCGGTGTCGAACGCGGTTGCAAAGATGGCCTGGCGCAGCTTGCCGGCCGCTACCGCCGCGCCCAAGCCGTGGCCGGCGACGTCGCCGATCGAGACGACGATGCTCCCGTCGGGTCGCTCGAAAGCATCGTACCAATCTCCGCCGACAAGCGCTTCACTTCCGGCGGCGAGGTACGATCCGCTAATGCGAACGCCGTCGCGTTGCGGTAACTGACTCGGAAGAAAGCCGGATTGCAGGGTCTCGACGGCGCTGACGAGACGCGCGTTCGCGGCGCGACGCTCGCTCATCGCCGCCGACAGCAGCAGGCCGGTCACGCAAAGAATCGCGACGAACGACATGACCGACAGGAGACGTTGATCTTCCGTTCCGTCTCCAAACGAGCCGAGCTGGTGCGCCGTGCCCCACACGCAGATCGCCGTAATCGCTAAGATCGCGGCCGCCGTTTCGCGCTGGCCGAACCTCAGCGCAACCCACACCACCAGCGGATACACCGACAGCCGCACCGGCAAATCGCTGACGAACGTCAGCCACGTTACGGCAAAAACGGCCACGAAGAGCGCGGCCAGTTCTAACCGTTTTGCTCTTTCGATTCCCATGGAACTTTTGCCGGCAAACGTGAGCAGAACCGGCGCGAAGACGAGCACTCCCATCGCATCGCCGGCCCACCAAACGGGCCAGATGGAGGCGTATGCGTGCCACGAAACGATGCCTGCGATTGCCAGCAGCGCGACGCCGCACGTCGCCGACACGGTCATACTGAGCCCGGCAATGACGACGATCGCGACGACGTCACGTGCACGCTCGAGCGTGCGCGCGAAATCCACGCGACGCAGTAACATGGTAGCGACGACCGGTGCGGCCGTATTACTCGTTGCGATTGCCGCCGCTGTCCACCACGGTTCGCCGGTAATCGCGTTGCTGATCAGTGCGCCCGCGAATACGCCCGGCCACAGCCGCAATCCCCATAAGACGAGCGCGGCAACGGCGATGCCGGTCGGCGGCCAAACGGCCGTGACTTGCTTGGTCGTAAAGGCGACGCTGAAGCCAAGCTCGGCGCATCCCACGTAGGCCGCCGCAACGAGCGCGCAGGCGAGAAATCTATTGATCTTTTTGCCCCGGTAAATCGACGCTGAGGAGCATGACGTCGTAGCCGTGCCACGGCCCCATCGCTTCCATCGTCATTTGCGCTTCGATCAATCGAATGACCGTGATCGTTCCGACGGGTTTGACGCCAAGCGCGGCCGCTTTGCGAAACGCCATCGCGTCGTCGCTGCGCCGCAGATCGCCGGTAAAGATCACCTTCGCGTCGGTGCGTAGTCCGTGTTCGATGACGCCGGCGGCGGTGCCGGGCTCGGGCCCGAAGACCTTGATGCCGCCGCGCGTCAATCGCGCCGCCGCGTTGGCGAGTACCCACTCGCCTTCGCCGGCTCGCTTGGCGTGGATCACCGTCACGCAGCGCGCGAGGGCCGGATCGCGCAGCCGAGCCACCAGTTCCGAAAGGTTCGGCACCGAGAGCGTCGTGGTCGGAAAGGGGTCCGGTACGCGGTCCACCGCCAGCCTGCTTCGATTCTCACAGGACGCGCCCATGCTATCGGGTACATTGCCCCAATGATCGCAGCCGTGACGGTTCCCCCGATCGTCGCGTCGATCGGCCGGCGTTACCTGCAAACTGCGCGCGGAGTCGTTGCATTTCGCCTGCATCGCGTGTTCGACGTGCACGCCGGCCCGTCGAGCCGTCACGACGATCTCGTGCTCGAAGGCGTCTATAGCGGCGGAACGCTCGTGAGCGTGCACATTCTTTCCGATACGATCGGCGGTAAGGCGCAAACGCCGCAACAGATCGCCGCTGCCGAGCAGCAGTGGATCCATCCCAAACCCGGCGACGCCTTCCATCCGCCTTACGATCCGCGGCATTTCGGCGAATACCGTTACGGTCCGATTGCGCCCGATCGCGTTTCGTTCGTGTCTGCGGTAAGCGATGCGGGTCACGGAACCGGAACCTTTGCCTACGATTCGTCCGAAAACGTCACGTCGTACAGGTATTCGCCGGCGGTATTGCCGCAGTACGCGACGTCGGGCACGGTCGTAGGCGCGCGGCGAAAGGTCCTTGCCGGATACTGGGCGGTTACGCAGGAGGCGCAGCAGTTCGCGGGCCGCTACGCGCTCTGGAAAGGCGGCGCGACGGTGCAGCTGACAATGAGCGAGTTCCGGCGCTTCCCCAGCGTCTCGGCAGCGGTCGCGGCGATTCACGGCGAACGCTAGGGCGGTGACGATCGAAGAAATACGCGAGCGCGTCGAACGTTTGGCGCGCGGGGAGGGTGACGTTCGCGGTCGCGACGGCCGTGCCGTGGACGACGTCATCGAGATGCTCGACGAAGGCACGCTTCGCGTGGCCGAACCGCAGGGCGGAAACTGGGTCACCAACGCATGGGTGAAGCAGGCCATCCTCCTCTACTTCGCGCGGCGCGATGCCGACTGGATCGGCGGCGGTGACGGCCCCATCTATTACGACAAGCTTCCGCTCAAGAAAAACTATAAGAAACTGGGAGTGCGCTGCGTTCCTCCCGGAGTTGCCCGCTACGGTTCGTTCCTGGGACGCGGCGTCATTTTGATGCCGGGTTACGTCAACATCGGCGCCTACGTCGACGATGGAACGATGATCGATACGTGGGCGACCGTCGGCTCGTGCGCACAGATCGGCAAGAACGTTCATCTGAGCGGCGGCGTTGGAATCGGCGGCGTGCTCGAGCCGCCGCAAGCGGCTCCGGTGATCGTTGAGGACGGAGCGTTCGTGGGTTCGCGGTGCATCGTGGTCGAGGGCGTGCGCGTCGAGCGCGAAGCAGTACTGGGTGCCGGCGTGGTGCTGACGGCCAGTACGCCGATCGTCGACGTGCGCGGCAGCGAATCGGCGACCGCAAAGGGACGCGTACCCGCGCGCGCCGTCGTGATCCCGGGGACCCTGCCGAAGCGGTTTCCGGCCGGTGAGTACGGAGCGCCCTGTGCCCTGATCGTCGGCACGCGCAACGAGTCGACCGATCAAAAGACGTCGCTCAACGCCGCGCTGCGCGAGTTCGAGGTGGCGGTGTGAATCCGCGCGTCCTCGAGATACAGGGTTCGCTCATTCGCAAAGTCGCGGCGAAGAAGAAGCCGTCGTCGATCGACCTGGGTTTAGGCGAACCGTCGCTCGCGCCGAATCCGGAGCATTTAGCGTACGCGATGCGGCATGTCGCCGAACACGGCATTCGCTACACACATAACGCGGGCGATTCGGCGCTGCGCGAGGCGATCGCGCGGTACTACCGCTATCCCGAGATGCAAAAACTCGGCAACGTTTGCGTGACGACCGGCTCGCAAGAAGCGATGTACGTCACGCTCAAAACGCTGCTCGACCCCGCGCAGGACGAGCTCCTCGTCGTCGAGCCGGCGTTTCCGTCGTATGTGAAAATGGCCGCCCTCGAAGGCGTAGCGTGCCGGACGGTAGCGATGCGCGAAGACGACGACTTTGCCTTCGATGCGGACCGCATTCTTGCGGCCGTAACGCCGGCGACGCGCGCGATCGTCATTTGTTCGCCATGCAATCCGACGGCCCGCGTTCTCTCGCGCGAGCAAGCCGAGCTGCTGGTCCGCGGCCTTGCGCATCATCCGAAGAAGCACGTTTGGCTCATCCACGACGAAATCTATCGCGAGCAGACCTTCGTCGAAGACGCGGCATACTTGGCCGACATGTATCCGTATACGATCGTGACCAATTCGGTTAGTAAGAGCAACGCGCTCACGGGTCTCCGGCTCGGGTGGATTCTGGCTCCGGAGACGTTCGTCGAGCACGCGATCAAAACGCACGCTTGGTGCACGTCGTGCGCGGATTCGTTCGCGCAGGCCGTCGCGCTGCACATCTTTACCGAGCTCGAAGGCGTGCGCGAACACGCGCCATGGTACCGCGAACAGCGCAAAGCCGTCGTGCACGCGCTGGATTCAGACAAACTCAAGTACGTTTCCCCCGAAGGCTCGTTTTACGCGTGTGTCCGCCTACCCGACGGAGCGTCGTCGCTCGACGCTGCCAACGACCTCATCGATCGCTACGACGTTTTGGCCATACCGGGCGTTGCGTTCGGTCCCTCGCTGGAAGGATGGCTGCGCTTGAGCTGGGTTGCGCCCGCCGAGCGTGTCGCCGAGGGCATTTCGCGCATCGCCGCCTATTGCGCAACCGCGTCGCGTTCGCGGGTGTAACTAAAGACCATGAACGTTGGAATATTGGGCAGCGGTGACGTTGCCAAAGCGCTGGCCGCGGGGTTTTTATCGCGCGGACACCGGGTGATGCTTGGGACGCGCGATGTGACGAAGCTGACCGATTGGCAGAAGGAAAATCCCGGCGGGAGAGTTGGTTCGTTCGCGGACGCTGCGGGGTTCGGCGACGTCATCGTGCTCGCGACCTTGGGAACGGCTACCGTCGACGCCCTGCGTCAGGCCGGAGTCGATCGTTTCGCGGACAAGGTCGTCATCGACGCGGCCAACCCGTTGCGCCAAGGCAACGCCGGGCCGCAGCTCGCAATCGGTTTCGACGATTCACTCGGGGAGCAGGTGCAGCGCGCGATACCGCAGGCTCGCGTGGTCAAGGCCTTCAATACCGTCGGCTCGCCGTACATGATCGATCCGAAGTTCGAGGGCGGTCCGCCGACGATGTTCGTTGCCGGCGACGACGACCGCGCGAAGCAATTCGTTTCCGGGATTCTGCGCGACTTCGGTTGGGACGTGGCCGATCTCGGCGGCATCGAGGCGTCGCGCTATTTGGAGCCGATGTGTATGGCGTGGGTTGCCTACGGCGCGCGCACCAATACCTGGCATCACGCCTTTAAGCTACTCCGTTAGCGATTCTAAATCCGCGAATGCTTCGGCAACGTCGAAGCGCAGCCATGGCATGACGTCCGTCGCGAACGTTTCGCGATGCGAGAACGACGTGCTGCCGGCGGCCGTGAAAGCGTGAATCGCGCGCTCCTTCAAGGCGACGTCGAGCACGAGCGCGGACTCAGCTTGCAGGTACGTCTCGATCTTCCACTCGCGCTCGCCGGGCCGATCCGAAGGCGCGCGTATTTCGACCGCGATGTCTGGAGAGAACGCGGGTATTTGAAGATAGTCGTCCGACAGCCCGAATAGCCGCTCCTTACGGATAAACGCTACGTCGGGAACCAAGATGGTCTTCGTCCCAAGCTGGATCGACATGTCGAAATGACACTCGGTCAAGACGGCACCGCGCCGCCCGGCGAGTTTCCGGAAGATCGTGGCGAGCGTTACCTCCACGATCCCGTGGCCAAAGTTGGGGCTCACCTTGCGGAGCTTCCGGCCGCGGTGGAACTCGATATACGACTTTTCCGAAACCCAAGCGTACACGTCACGCCAATGATATCACGACGAAGCCGCCAATAACTAGGGGTGCCGTTCACACTCGTATGTACGACGCGCGACGTTCCGCGTTCGGAATGCCGGGAGTTTTCGGCCG
Organism: Candidatus Baltobacteraceae bacterium; assembly: GCA_036488875.1. Classification (NCBI taxonomy): domain Bacteria; kingdom Bacillati; phylum Vulcanimicrobiota; class Vulcanimicrobiia; order Vulcanimicrobiales; family Vulcanimicrobiaceae; species Vulcanimicrobiaceae bacterium. The sequence goes on from DASXGW010000013.1 coordinate 444,539, forward strand.
GCGGCCGTACGATTATTATCTGCGAATACGGCGGCGAATATTACGCGCATTCGCCGTTTTGTTCGCATCTTACGTATTCGCTCGACTACGCGCCGGTGCGCGCGGGACAGATCGAATGTCCGTGGCATCGCTTCTGCTACGACGTCAAAACGGGAAAGAACGAGTTTCCCGGCGATCGCGCTTTGTTCGGCGATCCCGAACTGGTGCGTGACTGGGCCCCGCTTGCAACCTTCCCGCTCGAGCGCCGCGGCGACGAGCTGTACGTTGATGTAGAAACGGCGATCTTCGACCGAAAATAGACAGTAATGGAGAAGATGACCCGGCGCCGCAGCGTCGCCCTCACTGCGACCGCGGTCTTTGCGTTGGCCGCGGGCGCACCAGTCTTGGCCGCCGATCAAGACTTTACGCTGCACAACCACACCCGGCACACGATCAAGTCGCTCTACGTTTCGCCGACGGGTGCCGATCGCTGGAGCGAGGACATCCTCGGTCAGGATATCCTCGACGATCACACCGATCTCGTGGTGAGATTTTCGCACGACGAAAGCGATTGCAAGTGGGACGTGCGCGTCTCGTTCGCGGACGGTTCGACGGCGCAGGTGAGCGACGTCGATTTCTGCGCCGTCAGCGAGGTGACGATTACTCGCTAGGGACGGTCTGCGTTGCCGCAGCCGCGCCGAACCACACGGTTTGAATGTTGGCGAACTCGTGAATGCCGAACGCCGATAGCTCGCGGCCGTAGCCGCTTTTCTTGACGCCGCCGAACGGCAGGCGCGGGTCGCTGGACACCATCCCGTTGACGAATACCGCGCCGGCTTCCACGTCGCCGGCAACGCGCTCGGCGAGTGCGGCGTCGCTCGTCCAGATCGAAAACCCCAGTCCGTAACTCGAAGCGTTCGCAAGCGCAATGGCTTCGCGCGCGTCTTTTGCACGAATCACGGCGGCCGCCGGACCGAAAACCTCTTCGTCGAACATCCGCATGCCGGGCTCGACGCCGCCGACGATGGTCGGCTCGTAGTAGTAGCCTTTCTCTTGGAGCGGGCGACCGCCGAGTACGAGGTCGCCGCCGCGCTGCATGGTCGAGGCGACCTGTTCGTGCAGCGTCTTCAGAAGATCGCCGCGCGCGCAGGGTCCGACGTCGGTCGTCTCGTCGGAAGGATTGCCGATACGTTGGCGCCGGGCGATCTCGACGAATCGCGACAGGAAGTCGTCGTAGACGGAATCGACCGCGATGAAGCGCTTGGCTGCGATGCAGCTCTGCCCGTTGTTTTGAAAGCGCGCCGTCACGGCAGTCGTCGCCGCACGCTCCAGGTCGGCATCTTCGAGAATCACGAACGCGTCGGAGCCGCCCAGCTCGAGCACGCATTTCTTCAGCGCTTGACCCGCCGCCGACGCCACGGCCACACCGGCACGTTCGCTGCCCGTCAACGTGACGGCCGCAATACGCGCGTCGCCGATGAGTTCGTCGACCGCTTCGTTGGTCATCAGCAGCGTTCCAAAAACGCCGTCGGGGGCGCCGGCATCGCGAAAGACGCGTTCGATTTCCAGCGCGCACTTCGTGGTGTTGTCGGCGTGCTTGAGCAGCATCGTGTTCCCGGCCATGAGCGCCGGCGCGGCAGCGCGCACGACTTGCCAATAGGGGAAGTTCCAGGGCATGATCGCGAGCACGACGCCTAGCGGCCGAAACGCAACGTAGCTCCGTGCCGCATTCGACGGCGTTTCTTGCGGGGCGAGCATGGCGCCGGCGTGATCGGCAAAATACTCCAGCGCCCACGCGCACTTCTCGATCTCCGCGCGAGCCTGCACGATGGGTTTGCCCATTTCGCGCACGGCCGTCGCCGCGAGCGAAGCGCTCTCGGCGCGAAACCGCTGCGCAACGTTGCGCAGTAATGCCGAGCGCTGTTCCAACGCAACCGTTCGCCAGGCGCTAAAGGCGGCGTCGGCCCGCTGCACCTTCGCATTGGCCGCGCCGGCGTCCATGTACGCAAAACGCTCGATGACATCTTCGGTCGCCGGATCGATCGTCGTGATCATTTATAAGGAATGTCCCGCCCACGGGCCGGACGGACCTGCATAGACCTCCACGAGCCGGCTCGGACGCAAATACGTTCGGGCGACGCGCTCGACGTCGGCTGCCGTGATGCGGGCGAATCGTTCGTTGAGCGTGCGATAGTAATCCAGCGGTAGATCGTTCACGCCGATGTCGAGCAGATGTTTGTCCTGCCCCGTCGACGAGGCTTCGTCGATGAGCGCGTCGCCCGCGAGCCGGGTCTTGGCTTCCTGCAGCTCGGTCGCCGTCACCGGCTGATTCTGAAGCCGCGTCAACTCGTCGCGAACGAATTGCACCGCTTCGACGACGCGTTCGGGGGAAGCGTTGAGCTCGATGCGCAGGTCTCCGCGGTCGGCGTCGGCGTCGAGCGAGCTGCTGACGTTGTAGACGAGCCCGCGTTTCTGACGCAACTCTTGCCACAGCCGCGATTCGAACGCGCCGGGGCCGCCCAGAATTTGATTGAGGACCAAGAAGGCGTCGTAATCGGCGTTCGACCGCGATAGTGCGGGTTGTCCGAGCCGGATGTAGACTTGATTTGCGTCGGTGCTGATGTAGTCGTGCCCTTTGGTCGGCGACGGCATGGCCATCAGGTGCGGGTTGGGCTTGGCGCCCGCCGGCTGCCAACCGCCGAACGCCGCTTCGAGCGCGGCGCGCGCGCGTTCGGGCGTGATGTCGCCGACGATGGCGATCGTGGTGAGATCCGGGCGCCAGTATCGCTTGGCGTAGGCGATCAGGTCGTCTCGACTGACGCTTTGAACGCTATGGGCGCTGGGCCGGCGCAGCGACGGATCGGCGCTGTTGAGCAGCAGTTCTTGGTACGCGTGATCGATCATCACGCCGGAGATGTTCTGTTCGGACTGCAGGCTGTTGGCGAGCTGCGATCGTTCGATGTCGAACCACCGCTGATCGAACGCCGGATGTTCCTCGCCGTCGGCGAGCACGTCGACGACGCTCTCGAAGTCGTGCGACAGACCTTGCGCCGAGAAGCTTTGTCCGGTTTCGAGAAACGCGCCCATCTCGTCGGTGAGCTTGCGCCGCGCCGCAAACGGATATTTCTCGCTGCCGTAGTCGGCGACCTCAGAAGCCAGCCGTCCAATGCCCTCTTTGCCGTCGGGCTCGAATGCCGGCGACGACGCGATCGTGCCGCGAATGACGAAGGTCGGGCGGTCGGATTTACGCTGCACGAGCACGCGCACGCCGTTCGAGAGCGTGAACTGCACCGGCGCCAGCGGGCTGCGCGCCGACGTCGGCTGCGCGATCTCGCGGGCGATCCAGGGCGGCACGACGATCGGTCCACTCGGGACGCGTTTGGAGAAATCGTCGCTGGCCGATGCGTCGCTCTTTTGAGACGAACCCTTCGGCGGCGAGTCGTTGGGACGCAGGTGACCGATAACCGTCGGCCGGCTCAAATACTTGCGCGTGGCGTCGAGCAGATCGGTGCCGGTCAGCGCTCCCAACCGAGCGTCCTCGTCGGCGATCTTTTCGCCGACGATTCCGTAGGTATACCCGGCGAGGTCGCCGATCGCGTCGATGGAGTCGCCGGTGTAAATGCGGTCGGCGATCGTGAGTCGCTTCGCCGCGGTCACTAAATCGGGGTCGTAGCCGCCGGCCAGCACTTGCGCAATCGTATTGTTGAAGATCGCCTGCGCCTCATCGCTGGAATGACCGGGATTGAGAATGATGAAGACGTTGAGCAGTCCGCCGCGCAACTGCGTGTCCGCGTTTGCCTCGACGGCCAACGCGACGTTGGTCTCCACGAGCGAGTGATAGAACGGCGATCGCTGATTTTCGAGCAGGGTAGCAATCGTACTAATCGCGGGTTCGCCGTGTTCCTTGTCGCCTGGAATGGCGTAGGCTAAGTCGAGAATTTCAAACGGAAACGGAAACTGCGCTTCGACGGTTTGCGTCGTCGCGGTCGCGACCGGCGTTGCGGTCGCCGCGTGCGGCAGCGTCCGCGACGCAATCGCGCCGAAGTACTTCTTTGCTTTCTCGAAAACGACGCGGTGGTCGACGTCGCCCGCAACGGCCAAGGTCGCGTTGTTCGGCGCGTACCATTCGCGGTAGTAATCGGCGATCTCCGAGACCGGAGCGTCGGCAACGTCGCGGCGTTCGCCGAGCGGCGTGCGCCCCGCGGGCTGGTTTGGAAATGCCGCCGCGCGTACCAGCGACAGCAGGTTGAAGAACGGCGAGCTCGCGTCGCCGTCGATCTCGTTGAGCACGGCCTTGCGTTCGATGGCCCAATCGGCGGCCCGAAGCGACGCGTGCTGCATGCGGTCCGCCTCGGTGTAGAGTGCGACGTCGAGCTTGTCCGACGGCATCGTGAAGTAGAACTGCGTGTAATCGTAGGTCGTCTCGCCGTTCATCTGCGCGCCCAGCCGCGCGACGATATCGTCGAGGCCGCCGGCCGAGACCTCGGGCGTTCCCCGGAACATCATGTGCTCGAGCGCGTGCGCGAGACCGGTTCGTCCCGGAACCTCTTTGAGCGAGCCGAAGCCGTACCACATGGCCGTCTGTACCACCGGCGCGGCATGGTCCTCGACGACGACCACTTTGAGACCGTTGGGCAGCGAGGTTGCATAGATGCCGGCGTCCCCCGGTCCACTTGGGGTCGTCGTCGATGGCGTTGCCGCGATAAAGGCGAGGGCGAGAACCGTAATGGCGAGATGTTTCAAAGGCTGGGGACTCCTAAGTAGTACGCTGCCGATGCCTCGACTGCCGCGCGTGGAAGGCAACCGATGAGCTCGGTAGCGGCCACGGGGATACCGCGCCGTGCAGCCAAGGCGCGGATCAGTTCGACGACTCTGTAGAGCGGCGTTGCGGAATAGTTCGTGACGTTCAGCGATACCTGCACCCGGCCGGCGCCCAGCGGAAAGGCGAGTGCGCGCAAGGTCGAGAGCCCTCCGTCACGGTCGCGAACGTCGCGTGCGATCTCTCGCGCCGCAGCCAAATCGTCCGTCGCAAGTTCAACGTTATAGGCGATAAGGATGTCGCGCGCCCCGATCGCGATCGCGCCGGCAGTCGGGTGGAAGCCGGCGTCGCCCTCGTCGGGTGCCCATTGCGGGTCGGCAAAACGCGCTTGCAGTCCCTCGAACTCCCCGCGGCGCACGCGCGCCAGCGACCGGCGGTCGGGCCGGCGTGCGGCCGCACCATAGTAAAAAGAAGGCACGCGATAACGCTCCCAAATCGCGGAGCCGGCGCGATGCGCCAGGGCAACCGCGTCGGCGAGCGCCGCGCCGCGCAGCGGCACGAAGGGGAGCACGTCGAGGGCGCCGATCCGCGGGTGGACGCCGCGATGCGCGCGGAGGTCGATGCGGGTCAGCGCGACGCCGGCGAGCGCGACGCCGGCGTCGAGCGCCTGCTCTGCCGTACCCACCGCCGTCAAAACGCTGCGATGGTGAACCGGGTCGCTCGTGCGATGCAGCACGTGCGCGCCGCCGGCTTCGACGGCCGCGATCGCTTCGTCGATAACGGCGGCGTCGCGTCCCTCGGAGAGGTTCGGAACGAATTCAAAGAGCACGGTCGAGGGCGTCGGCGACGTCGCGAACGTTCGCGGGAGATAACACGCGCGTGTAACCGAGCTTGCGCGCTTCGGATTCGCGGCGCTCGGCTGCGGACACCGCGCGAACTTCTCCCGAAAGACCGAGCTCGCCGAAGACGGCGACATCCGGTGCCAGCGCGGCGTTGCGGAACGACGATGCGATCGCCAGCGCGATGCCGAGATCGGCGGCCGGTTCGCTGACGCGCAGTCCACCCGCAATGGATGCGTACACGTCGTGCGAGCCGAGATGCAGCCCCGCCCGCCGTTCGAGCACCGCGAGAATCATCGCCAAGCGCTGCTGATCGAGATTGTTGGCCAGCCGCCGCGGCGTTCCGTAGCTGGATTCCCCGACGAGGGCCTGCACTTCCACCAGCACCGGACGCGAGCCGACGATGGAAGCGACGACGCACGACCCGCTGGGCCGCTGCGACCGCGTGCCCAGAAAGAGTTCCGACGGATTGGTCACTTCGGTTAAACCGTTATCGTGCATGCCGAAGACGCAAATCTCGTCGATCGATCCAAAGCGATTCTTATAGGCGCGCAAGATCCGGTACTCGCCGTTGGCCTCACCCTCGAAATAGAGCACCGTGTCCACGAGGTGCTCGAGCAATCGCGGTCCGGCAATGGCGCCGTCCTTGGTGACGTGGCCGACGATGAACGTGGCGCATCCCGTTCGTTTGGCGTATTCCATCAGCGCCTGCGTACAGTCGCGAATTTGCGTCACGCTGCCCGCGTACGCTTCGGCTTCCGGAAGCCACACCGTCTGAATCGAATCGACGATCAGCGCGGCCGGCTGCCGGTTTGCCAGCGCGTCGAGCACCACGCGCAGGTTCGTCTCGGGAAAGACGTTGAGCTCGGCGGCCGCGCCGACACGCTGCGCGCGCAGTTTTACTTGGGCCGCGCTCTCTTCGCCGCAGACGTACACGATGTCGCCGTGACGCGTGAGTCGCGAAGCGATTTGCAGCACCAAGGTCGACTTGCCCGCACCCGGCGGTCCGCCGATGAGCGTCAGACTTCCCGGCACGATGCCGCCGCCCAGCACGGCGTCGAACTCGCTCATCCCGGATCGCAGCCGGACCAATCGCTCGCCGTCCACGTCTTGCAGCGGAATCGGACCGGAAGCGGCGCTGCGCTGCACTTGCGCGCGAGCGCCGCGCGCGGGTGCGACGGTAAACGGCCGCTCGTCGAAGCTGTTCCACGCGTCGCACTGCGGGCAGCGCCCCAGCCATCGCGGCGCTTCGAATCCGCAGCCCGAACAGAAGTAGACCGAACGTGCTTTAGCCACGATGGACGTTTTCGCCACGGGATGCCCAAGAGGCTCGCGACATAGTCGATACTAATAGACTAGCCCTCGTGGAAAAGTTGCAGATCGCGATCGACGGGCCGGCCGCCTCGGGGAAGACCACGGTAGCCCGAGGCGTTGCAAGCCGTCGCAACGTCCTGTATCTCGATACGGGCGCGATGTATCGCGCGCTCGCCTACCTCGCGCTGCACACGCGGACCGATGCCGACAACGGGGCGGCGCTGGCGCGACTGGAAGCGGCGCAGCCGATTCGTGTGGTTCCCGACCGTAACGTTGCCTTGGGCTTTCGCGTGCTTGCGGGTGATGCCGAGCTCTCCGAAGAGACCCTGCAATCGAACGAGGTCACGGCCATCGTCTCGACCGTCGCAGCCCATAAAGAGGTTCGCGAGCTGATGGTCCGTGCGCAGCGCGCGGCGGCGGATTCCATTTCCGTCGTGATGGCGGGACGCGACATCGGAACGGTCGTGCTGCCGGATGCCGCCGTGAAGATCTTTCTCACGGCATCGGTTGCCGCGCGCGTCGCGCGCCGCAAAGCGCAGCTCGAAGCGGCCGGCGTCGACGTCGACGTTCATCGGCTCACCGAGGAGATCGAAGAACGCGACCGGCTCGATCGCACGCGCGCCGTTTCGCCGCTCGTGCCGGCGCCCGGAGCACACGTTATCGATTCGAGCGACATGACCGCCGATCGGGTCGTCGACGAGATTTGCTCGATCGCCGCGACGGGGTGCCGATGAATCCTCGTCTGTACGATCTCGCAGCCGGAACGATCCGCGTCTTCATGCGCCTGCTCTGGCGCGCTCGCGCTACCGGAACGGAAAACGTGCCGCGGACCGGCCCGCTCATCGTGGCCTGCAATCATCGTTCGTATCTCGATCCGCCGGGAATGGGCTGTTTCTGTCCCCGGCGCATTAGCTACATGGCCAAGAAAGAGCTGTTCGACATTCCGATCCTCGGGCCGGCGATTCGAGCGGTCGGCGCGTATCCGGTCGATCGTCAGGGCAGCGCGCGCGCCGCGATCAAGCGGTCGCTGGAAGTGCTGCAAGACGGCGGAGCGGTGGGCATATTCCCTGAAGGCACGCGCAATCGCGACGGATCGGTGCAGCCTCAAACCGGCGTCGCGCTCCTGGCCTCCCTGGCGGGGGCGCCGGTCGTACCGGCGCATATCGCCGGAAGCGACCGGGCCATGAAGTTCGCTCAGATTAAAGTCGTATTCGGGCCTCCGCTGAGCCTGCCGGCCGGCCGGAAAGCAACCCACGACGATCTGGCGAAGTTCACGGCCGACGTCATGAGCGCGATTTCAGCACTCGCGCCGGACTCCGAAAGCAAGTAAGATATCCAACATGCAGATTAAGAAGGCGTCGGTTCAGGGGTTCTGTTTCGGCGTGGCTATCACGGTCAAGAAGGCCGAAGAGTCGATCGAATCGCGCGAAAAAGTGACGACCCTCGGACACGTCGTGCACAATCCGCAGATGGTTGCGTCGCTGGAGTCCCGTGGGCTCAACAACGCCGCCAGCGTCGACGAGGTCGACTCGGGTTCGCTATTCGTGCGCGCGCACGGCCTGCCGGTCGAAGTGTACGACAAAGCCAAGAAGAAGGGCCTCGAGATCATCGACGCCACGTGCCCGATGGTGACCAAGATTCACGTGCAAGCCGAGAAGCTCAAGGCCGACGGCTACAAGATCGTGGTGATCGGCGATCCGTCACACCCTGAGGTCAAAGGCACGTTGAGCCACGTGCCCGGCGCGTGGTGCATACAGAAAGTAGAAGACGTCGAGAAGCTCCCGCGCTCGAGCAAGGTCGGGGTCGTCGTTCAATCCACGTGGTCCGGCGTCCAGTTCACCGAAATCGTGCAGGCCCTGTCGGCGAAGTACTACGAAGTGCGGGCCGTCAATACGATTTGCACCGATACGCACAACCGTCAGAACGAAGCGCTGCGCTTAGCCAAAGACGTCGAAGTAATGGTCGTCGTCGGCGGAAAGACGTCGGCGAACACCAAGCATCTCGCCGAGCTTTCCGAATCCCACGGCGCCCGCGCGTATCATATCGAAGGCCCCGACGAACTCAAGCCGGAGTGGTTCACCGGTGTGAACGTCGCCGGATTGATGTCGGGCGCGTCGACACCCGGGTGGCTGGTAGATAAGGTTGAAGCACGCATGGAGGAACTCGCTCCCTCTGCATAGCGCAACGCATTTGGCAGAGCGCTTCGAAAGCGCCCTCGAGGAATGGGTGTCCGGATATCGGGGATCGAGGGAGATCTCCGATATGCTTTTGCGTCACTTCGGATACGGGCCGTACGGGCCGGCGCGCCGGGGCAAACGTTTGCGGCCGCAAATGGTGATGCGGGTCGCTACCGGCGAAGGCGCGCCGCTCGAGTGGTCGCTCGACGCTGCCGTCGCCGTCGAAATCTTCCATAACTATTCGCTCGTTCACGACGACATCGAGGATCGCGACGAGTTGCGTCACGGACGCCCGACCTTGTGGAGCGCCTACGGCGTTGCCAAAGCCATCAATGCCGGCGACGCTATGTGCGCGTTGAGCTTTCTGAGCCTCGAACACGCGGGCGTCTATCTCGATCCGGCGCGCGCGCTGCACATGATCGCCGTTCTTCACGAAGCGCACGCCGTGATGTGCGAAGGACAGTCGCTCGATCTGCACTTTGAAAGCGAAACGCTGGTCGACCTCGACCGTTATCACCGCATGATCGCCTGCAAGACCGCGCAGCTTTTCGATGCGTCGTGCCGCTTGGGCGCGCACGCCGCCGGGTGCGACGAAATGACGATTGACGGATACGGCGACGTCGGACGCGCTTACGGGTTAGCGTTTCAAATTCGCGACGACGTTTTAGGTATTTGGGCCAGCGTCGACGAGACCGGCAAAATGACCGGCGTCGACATCGCGCGGCGTAAGTGGACGTTCCCCGTGGTGTGGGCGATCTCGCAGCCGCCCTCGGCCGCGCGCGACGCCGTCGCCGGCGCCTACGCGCTGGGCCGCGCTCTCGAGCCGCGGGAGGTCGAACGTGTCGTCGCAGCGCTCGATTCGCTGAGGGCACAAGAGGCGGCGCGGCGAGCCGTCGCAGAACATGTCGCGGTCATCGAAAGCCATCGCAACGAGGAACTCCGCGATTATCTCCTCACCACACTCGGCCTGTACGTAACGCAGTGACTACCGACGCATCCGCGCGCACGGCAGTGCGCGAAACGGGCTCTTTAACGTGGGCTTTGCCCGTGCTGCTCGTCGTGGGCTTCCTCATTCGGCTGGCCTTCATCCCGAACGAAGGGTTCAAGACCGACGTCGGCACGTTCGAAGCGTGGGCGATTTCGCTGGCCGAAAAGGGCTTCGGACAGTTCTACGCTCACGCCGGCTTTGCCGATTATCCGCCCGGCTATTTCTATATCTTGGCTGCGGTCGGACATCTGTGGGAAGGGCTCTTCAAAGGTTTCGACAGCCAACTGGCCATTTTGCGCGCGCTGGTCAAGCTGCCCGCGATTCTCGCCGACTTGGGCGTCGGCGCGCTGCTCTACGCGATCGCTCGCCGTTACGCGAGCACCGGCGTCGCGATCGGTGCGGCCGCGCTCTACCTGCTCAACCCGGCGATCATTTATAACTCGGCGCTGTGGGGACAAGTCGATTCGATCTCCGGCGGTCTCGCGCTGCTGGCGATCTATCTGCTGCTTCGCAGCGACGACGCGCCGCCGAACGCTGCGGTCAACTGGTGGATCGTCGACGGATGGCTGGCATTTGCTTATTCGATGCTGATCAAGCCGCAAGCGGCGGTCTTACTGCCGCTGCTCGTGGCGTTCGCTTTCCTCGATTCGGCGCGCCGCGGCACCCGGCTGCGCTCGACGGGACTCGGCATCGGGGCCGGCGTGCTGCTGGCGCTGATTCTTTCGGTACCGTTCCATCCCGGCAACCCGATCGATACGCTCCGCTGGCTCTTCGAACGCTACAGCTATGGTTCCAACGTGTACGCGTACAACAGCGTCAACGCGTTCAACCTCTGGGCGCTGCGTGGGCAAATGTGGCAGCCCGATACGCCGCAAGCCGATACCTACTACCTTTTCCGGCTGATCCCGCAGTACGTGTGGGGCATCGGCTTGGTGGTCGCCGCACTGGCGCTGACCGTATGGCGCTACGCGCAGGAGCGCACGTCGCGCGCGCTGCTCGAGTCGTGCGCGATCGCGACCATCGCGTTTTTCATTCTGGCGACGCGCATGCACGAGCGCTACCTCTTCAACGGCGTCGTCTTTACGATCGCCTGCCTGCCGTTCGCGCGCCGGTACCTCTGGAGCGCGGTCGCGCTGTCCATCGTGCTCTTCGCCAACCTCGTCTACTCGCTCCAGTATCTCACCGCGGTGACGGCGCAAACGCCGGGCGTCGACGCGCAGAATCTGTGGGGACTGGGAACGCAGGTCCTCGCGGCGCTCGCGGTCGGGACGTTCTTCTATCTGGGCTACACGTTCTTGGGAGGTCCCGTGACCGAAGCAGCCCCGCCCTTCGACTCCGCGCCCTCCGAGCGCGGAGTTTATCCCGAGCAAAGTCGAGGGGCTCAGGATGACAAGGTGAGAAGCGCTGCAACGGCTTCGGCGGCGAGCGGGGCGCGCAGCTGGTTCGATCCGCGCGAAGGATTGACGGCCATGCGTTGGCCGCTCGACTACGCGATCGCCGGCGCGCTGGGCGTTGCGAACTTCGTGCTGTCGTTCGTCGGCTATTGGTGGCCGCCCGACAAAGTCTTCGACGAGATCTACTTCGCGCGCGCGGGCGAAGAGTATCTGCAGAACATGCGCATCTACGAAAACACGCACCCGCCGTTGACCAAGCTGCTGGTGACGTTCTCGATGATGCTGTTCGGCGGCATGCCCAAAGGTCACGGCCTCGGGGGCTGGACGTTCCTCAACGGCATCCTCGGCCACCTCAACAACGGCGACAACTCGTACGGCTGGCGTTTCCTCGACGTCGTTTTCGGCGCCTTGGTCGTCATGCTGCTCTACGCGTTCGCCAAACGCATCACTGGCTCGACGCTGTTCGCAACGATCGCGGCGCTGCTGTTGAGCCTCGACGGCATGCATTTCGTGCAGTCGCGCATCGCAACGCCCGAAGGCTTCGTGGTCTTCTTTGCGACGCTCGTCACGTACGCGTTCTACCGATTCTGGATCAGCTCGCAGGTGGGCGACCGCGCGCACATCGAGGTGCCGCCGTGGGCGTTTGCGGCTGCGGTCGGCGCGTCGCTCGTCATCGGCGCGATCGCGGCGTTCGCGCTGGCCGGCCTTTGGGGCAGCGACGGCGGCAATAGCGTCACCATCGAGGGCGTACAGGTTCCACTGGGATTCGTCGATCGCGCCGTCGTGCTGCTTTGGTTCGCCGGCGGTATCTATCTGGCGATCCGTTACGCCGTCTTTCCGCGGTATTTTGCCGACGGGCGCCGCGAGCTGTCCTATGGTGAAGGCTCGTTCGCGCTCGCCGATTCCGCGAACACGACGACGTACGCCGCCGACGGCGGCACGATCGATTCGCGGGGCAAAGTGCAGCGCGGCGCCGCGTCGCAAAATAAGGGCGGTACGCTGGTCTATCGCGACGACGATCTGACGATCGAATACCGCAAAGACGCGTCGGTGAGCTATCAGACGCCCGTCGCCGGCGTTACGTACGCCGACGACGAGATTCGCTCGGAGGTTGGGCGCGATCAAGGCCGCTCGTCGAAACTCTGGCTGATTCTCTTCATCGTCGCGCTCGGGCTGCTCGTCGCGAGCAAGTGGTACGGCGTGATGGGCTTCGGCGTAAGCTTCGTCGTGCTGATCTTTCTGTTTCTGCAGCGGTACATTTTCGCGCGGCGCCCGACCCAGTGGGGGAACCCTCGCGGCTTCCGGCTCGACGGCGCCCTCGTGACGATCCTCTTCGTGAGTATGACCGTTTACGCGCTCGCATGGGTCCCCGATCTCGCACGGCACTCGCAGGATCCCAACGAGATTCACAACGCCAACGACGTCGTGTATCGCCAGTACACGATGTTCATGTATCACGACCAGCTCAAAGCTACGCACCCGTACTCGTCAAAGTTCTGGGAATGGCCGCTCGACTACGTGCCGGTCGCGTATTTCTACCAAGACCATCGCAAGAATCAAAGCGATCCGAAGGGATGCTGCGTCTACGAGATTACCTCGATGCCAAATCCGATGATCTTGTGGTTCGGGCTCATTTGCGTCCCGTGGGTAGCGGTCTTGGCGTGGAGGGAGCGCAACAAAGGTTACGCCCTGATCGTCGTCACCTATCTGATGCAGTGGCTGCCGTGGATGCAGTCGCCGCGCATCACGTTCGCGTATCACTTTTACGTCGACATACCGCTCATTTGCATCTGCATCGCGGTCGTGCTGCAGCGGCTCTGGGAATGGGGTAAACGCAGCGAAGAAGTCTACGCGAAATACGTCGCCTTCGCCGGCGTCGGCGGCTACGTCGGCATCGCGCTTGCCTCGTTCATATTCTTCTATCCGATCCTCGCAGCGCACGGCATCACCTGGGACGCCTGGCACCATCGCATGTGGATCGACAAATGGATTATAGGGCCCGGCTAGGGTCGAGGCGAAGGCCAACCCCCTCATGTCAGGGCATTCCAAGTGGCATAACATCAAGCTGAAGAAGGGCAAGGTCGACGCGCAACGCGGCGCGCTCTTCACCAAACTCAGCAAAGAGATCATTTTAGCGGCCAAGGGCGGTTCGCCCGATCCAGAGGCAAACTACCGCTTGAAGATGGCGGTCGACAAGGCGCGCGAGTTCAACATGCCCGCCGACAACATCAAGCGCGCGATCGCTCGTGGATCGGGCCAGACGGGCGAACGCGACATCGAGGAGATTCGGTACGAAGGCTACGGTCCGCACGGCTTGGCGGTCGTCGCCGACGTTGCGTCGGATAATCGCAATCGAACGGCCGGCGAGTTGCGGTTTCTGTTTTCGAAGCACGACGGAACGTTGGGCGAAACCGGGAGCGTGGGATGGATGTTCGACCCGGTCGGCATCCTCGACGTGGATCCGGCCGGCAAGCCGGAAGATGCGTTCACCGAAGACGCGCTCGTCGACGGCGTCGAGGACGTCGAGTACTATGCCGACAGCGCAACGGTCTATACCGATCCCGTGCGGCTCGCCAGCGTACGCGATGCTTTGCGCGAACGAGGCATGCGCATCTCCGACGCGTATCTTGGAATGCGCGCGAAGAACAAGCTGGAGCTCGAAGGCGCCGCGCTAACCGCAGCGCTCGCGTTTCTCGACGCGCTCGAGGAACACGAAGACGTGCAGCGCGTCTTCAGCAACCTCGATTTCAACAACATTCCCGAGGGAGTTCTGGCATAGAGCCGGCGAGCACCAGAGATCGGCTGGCGGCGTACCTTCCGCGCGATTGGGTTTTTCCAATCGTGCTGGCTTTCTTCGTCGCCGTCCTAGTGTGGTTCGGCCGCGAGATCCGCGATTTCCTGATGCCGCCTTCGAACACGGTGACCATTCCGTCGTTCGTGGGTCAGACGCTGGCCGACGCCGACGCCGAGGTGGAGCGTCTGAAGCTCAGCTCGGCCGTCGCCGATCACACGATCAGCGATCGCTATCCCAAAAACGTCATTATCGCGCAGCGTCCGCTCGCCGGCGAACAGGTCCGGCAGGGACGGCAAGTTTCGTTCATCATCAGCGACGGCATCGTCGCGCACTTGATGCCGGACTTGCGGTATCAGTCGATGCGCGAGGTGAGTCTCGATCTGTCCCACTCGCGATTAAAGCTCGGGAAAGTGTCGTACGTTCGCAGCGACGTCATCCCCGGCGACCACGTCATTTCGCAGGATCCCGCGCCGCTTTCCAACGTTGCCGAGGGCGACACCGTCAATCTCGTGGTGAGTAAGGGCGGTCAGGCCGTGCTCAAGGTGCCGAACTTCGTCGGCATGCAGATCGACGACGCCCGCGCGCTCGCCGACAAGAGCGGGATCAAGCTCGGCCAAGTGGTTTGGACGCCGCTGGGGAAAGAGGGTCCGGAGCACGGCGCCGTCGTTCGCCAGTACCCGCCGGCCAACGCGAAGACGGTCGCCTATCAGCCGGTCTCGCTGCAGGTGAGTGCCGGCCGGTTCGAGTCGGGGCGTATTATCCGGCAAGTGCACGTGCTCGTGTCGGTTCCGGTGCCCGAAAACTATCAAAACGGACAGCAGCTCGACGTCAAACTCACCATGTACGATGCAACCGGAAAGTACGATCTCTATCACGCCTTCGCCGAGCCGGGGCAGAAGCTGGATTTCACCGTGACGGCCATCGGTACGTCCGTGGTGGGCATGTACGTCAACAACGTGCTCGTCGGTGAGACGCGTTTGGGCGCCGAGCCGCCCGCCGTGTACACGGAAAAAGCGTCGCCCTCGCCGTCGCCGGGAGCGTTCTGAGGATGGCCGCGCTGATCGCGCCGTCGCTGCTCTCGGCCGACTTCGCGCGCATCGCGGATCAGATCGCGACGGTGCAAAACGCCGGCGCCGACTGGCTTCACCTCGACGTCATGGACGGGCGATTCGTGCCTAACATTACTTGGGGGCCGAAGATCATCGGCGATTTGCGCAGGCTGTCGCCGCTCGTCTTCGACGCGCATCTCATGATCGTCGAGCCCGAACGGTACGTCGAGGATTTTCGCGAGGCGGGATGCGACAGGATCACGTTCCATTTAGAAGCGACGCCGCATGCGCCGCGGCTGCTCACGCGGATTCGCGAGCTGGGCGCAAAGGCGGGCGTGGCGATCTGCCCGCAGACGCCGGTCGCGATGCTCGAAGATATTATCGACGACTGCGATCTCGTACTGGTCATGAGCGTCAATCCCGGGTTCGGCGGCCAGAAGTTCATCGAGCGCACGTTTGAAAAAGTGCGTCAGGCGCGGTCGCTCATCGACGGCCGCAATCCGGACTGTTTGATCGAAGTCGACGGCGGTGTGGGCGAGCGTAACGCGCGCGCGCTGACCGACGCGGGCGTCGACGTTCTGGTCATGGGTTCGACGATCTTCGGCGCCGGCGATCCGGGCGCCGAACTGCGCCGCATCCGTTCGCTCCTCTGATATGAACGAAGATGCGCTCATCGCCGCGATCGCCGAGATCGCGAGTTCGCCGTTCGACCGGCGCGTAAACCTCGGCATCGGCGACGACGCCGCGCTGTGGCAGCCGTCGCGCTCGCACCGCAGTGCGATCACCTCGGACATGCTCGTCGAGGGCGTGGATTTCACGCGCGACCTCATGTCGCTCGAAGACGCCGGCTGGCGGGCGATGGCAGCGAACGCGAGCGATCTTGCCGCGATGGGCGCGCGGCCGGTCCTCGCGACGGTGAGTTTGGGCTTTGCGGAAGCGGACGGCCGCGACGACGTTTTGGAGCTCTACCGCGGCATCGCCGCAGCGGCGCGCGCGTCGCGCCTTGCCATCGCCGGCGGCGATCTCTCACGCGCCCCCGCGTTGACCGTTTCGATCGCCGCCGTCGGGGAAGTGCGCGCGTCGAACGTTAAGCTGCGCAGCGGCGCGCGAGCGGGCGACGTCATCGCCGTGACCGGCGAGCTCGGGGCTTCGCGCGCCGGGCTGGAAGCGGCCAAGGAACCGTCGCTGCTTCAAGGCGACCTTCGATCGCGCGCGCTGGCGGCATTTCGGCGCCCCGAGGCACGCTGCGACGAAGGGCGCTTCCTTGCCGCGAGCCGAAACGTCGATGCGATGATGGACTCCTCCGACGGCTTGTCGACTGACCTCGACCGTCTTTGTGCTGCAAGCGGTTTGGGAGCGTCGCTCGACGAGATTCCCGTTGCGCAATCCGCAAACGCGGCGGCACGCGCGCTCGGCCAAGATCCGCAGCGTTTCGCGCTCGCCGGCGGTGAGGATTTCGAACTGATCGTCGCGATTCGTCCGCGCGCGTTCAAACGTGTCGCCGCGGCGTTCGCGGCGCGCTTCGGCCGCACGCTGCACGCGGTGGGAACCTTTCGCGCGCAGCCGGGAATCGAGTATCTCGGCGAGCCGCTCGTACGCAGCGGATGGGATCACTTCGCCGCATCGGTCACGACCGTATGAACCGCTTCGACGACGACGTTCCGTCGTATCCGCTGATCGGCAGCATCCAAAACAACGTCGGCATGGGCTTTTTGGGCAATCAAGCGATGTATGCGGTCGCACAGGCGCTCGGCGCGCGCGTCGTTCACGCGCCGTCCATGTTTGCAAGCGCGCACGGTGGCTTCACCGGCCGCTCGAGCACGATTGCCGAGCCCGCGCAGTTCCGGCGTGACGTCGCCTTTCTGGTCAATCAGCGGCCGGGAATCATTTTGGTCGGTTTTCTGCCCAAGCCGGAGCACGTCGACGTCGTCGCGACGCAGTTGCGCGACTATAAGGGCGTCGTGCTGCTCGATCCCGTCATCGGCGACTACAAGAAGGGACTCTTCGTCAGTCAAGAAACGGCACGCGCGATCAGAGAACAGCTGGTACCGATCGCGCAGATCGTGACGCCGAACCGCTTCGAAGCCGAGGTGATCGTCGGCACGAACCGCTCGATGTCCGAGATGGCGTACCTCAACGCTTTGTTCGATCTCGGCCCTGAAGCGGCGATTATCAAATCGTTCGAACGCGATGCCGAGAAGCATCGCATCACGACGATCTTCAGCAACGGCTACGGGTACTATCGCTTCATCGGCCCGTATCTGCCGGCGTTTTCGGCGCACGGCGTGGGCGACGTGTTTGCCGCCGGCGTAGCGTCGCTGTGTTCGCTCGGATCGTCGCCGTTTGCCGCCGCGATTCTCTCTACCGCGATTACCGCGCGCGCCGTCGCCTCCACCACGCCCTACGGGGGCGCCACCGTCGACCCGGTCGCGGCACTGGAGAAGTGGTCGCCGCTCGGATACCACGTGGAAGACGATCGCGCGATCCGGTTCTGCGAGCGTTCGAACATCGAAACGCAGGTCATCAAGCCGACGGCTGAGGACGGCGCGCGCCTGAAGTTCGCACCGCCTCGGCACAAGATCATTTACGGGTAGGCGCCGCGCGATGCCCGACGCCGTACCGTTCGACGTAGTGCTCGGGCGCCGCGACGCCCCCCACCTCCGGCTCGAGGTGCTCGGCTTCGTCCATCCCGAGGTCGCTGAGCCCCACGGCTTCGACTTGCTGGCCTGCCGGGTGCGGGCTCACGCCGATCCGGTTCAGGCGACGTTCGCGTTCTCGCTGCGGGTCATGGAGCTGATCGAGCTGCGAGCCTATTTGGCGGAGATCAACTCGGGCAACGGGCCGCCGGCGGCCTTTGCCATGTCGGGCGGCCTGCTGAACCTCTCGTTTGCCCCCAGCCGGCGCGGCCCGGTGCTCTGCGCCGTGCTCCTGAAGAACATCGACGTCTCGCACGTTCGCCTAGAGTTCATGATCACGATGGAGCCCGAGGACATCTCGGAGGCTCTGGACGCCTTGGAAAAGGTACCTGGGTCCTAAGGGTTGCGGCCAGCTTGGCCGAATACAGGACCAACGGACCTGCGGCTTCCTTAGTCGCGGTTCGCGGGGGCATATCCCCATCTTCGCGCCTGGAGTGTAATAACTGATGAAACTTCCTATTGCCGCGCGCTATGCCGGCCTAGCTACCATCTTTGCGTTTGCCACGGCCCTGATTCCCGGTGCAGTGAGCGCCGGCTCGGCCGGTCCGGTAAGCGTCCCCGTGAGCGCCACCGTGACGCAGAACTGCACGATTACGGCTCCGGTCGCCATCGCGTTCGGCGCCTACGATCCGGTCACGGTTACCACCGCAACGAACGCGGCCGGCTCCGTGACGATCACGTGTACCAAAGCTGCGACCGGCGTAACGCTTACGCTCAACGACGGCTCGGGCGTGACGGCCACGTGCGGATCAGACAAGCGGGCTATGACGGGCGGCACCAACGCAAACGCGCTCTGCTACGACATCTACGAGGATAGCAGCCACACCACGCGGTTTCCGGCAACGGCCGTTTCCGAGACGGTGAGCGGCGGCATCACGACGCCGAGCGTGATTAGCCTCTATGGGCAGATCAAGGCTGCGGCGCAAGACGTCAGCGTTGACTCGTATAACGATACGGTTCAAGCAACCATAAACTGGTAGTAACGGATCGAACTCCGTTAGTATCATGATCCGACCCGGCCTGGGAAGAGCACTCTTGGCGGCGCTTTTCGCCATATCGTGCACCTGCACGACTATGGCGAGAGGCGTTCGCGCCGTCGTGTCCGTGAGTGCTACGGTGAAGAAGGACTGCCTGATGCGTTCTGACGGGCCGATGAAGTTCGGCGAATACCGGATCGGGCAAAAAGGACCGCTCAAGGTCGAGGTCTCACCGCTGCAGATCTCGTGCACGAAAGGTTCGACGGTCTTCATTGCGCTCGACGGCGGCTTGAATCCCAAGGGAAGACACCGCTACATGGAGGGCCCAAAACATACCAAGGTGAGGTACCAAATCTACCTCAACGGGCACAGTAGGCTGGCTTGGAACGAACTCCATCAGGTGAAGTACGTTGCGCGAACGGTAGCGTTCACGCCGATTAAGTTCTACGGCGAAGTACCCGGCAAACAAACTCCCCTGGCCGGTCATTATCACGATACGCTCGTTGCAACGGTAAACTTCTGATGCGGCATCCGCAAGCGCTTCTGGCTCTCGCGATACTGGCCGGTACGGCGTCGCCGGCATTCGCCGGCGAGCAGTCGCTCAAGGTGCACGTAAAGTTGCACGTCGTCGCTAAGCCGTGCGTCGTGCAAGCGCCCGCGACCGTCGCGGTCGATCGGCTCGGACGGCCCGTACTGATTCTGTCATCCGTGCTTGCCGATTGCGCGCACGACGACGCCCCCGCCACGCTCACCGTGAAGGCCGATTCGGCCGACAAAGGTACTGATGTGGCAACGATCAATTTCTAAGCTCGCCGCCGCAGCGGCACTGGCGCTGGTCCTCGTTTGGGGGCTTCCCGCCCGATCCGCAACGTTCTCGGTCGACCCGATTATCGTTACGCTCGAAAAGGGCAACACCAGCGCGACGGTTGCGATCAAGAATCAAAGCCCCGACCTTCTGCGCCTCCAGGTCACCGGCTTTGCGTGGCAGCAGAGCCCCTCAGGCGAAATGCAGCTCACGCCGACCGACGATCTCGTCTTCTTTCCGCAGCTGCTCACGCTCGGTCCGGGTGAGACGCACCGGGTTCGGATCGGAACGACCGCGGAGCAGGGACCGGTCGAGAAGACGTTCCGCATGTTCGTCGAGGAACTGCCTTCACTGCAGAGCGTCATTACGCCGAAGGCCGCCGGAATTACCCTTCGTCTGAAGATCGGCATACCGGTCTTCGTGAGTCCGAACGTGCGGGCGTCGGTCAGCGGAGCCATTCGCGACGCATCGATACGAAATAACGTTCTCGCATTCGACGTCGTGAACACCGGCAACACCCATTTCTCGATTCAGCAGGTTCACGTCGTCGGCAAGAACGCTTCAGGAGCAGATGTGCTGACGCGCGAGCTTACGGGCTGGTATTTACTGGCGGGCGGTACGCGTCATTTTACGGTTTCGATCAGTAAGAGCAACTGCGAGTCGTTGAGCTCCCTCGCCGTACAGGTGCACGCCGACGCAACGACGCTGTCTACCTCATTTCCCAATCTCAGTAAGCAGTGTGGTTTCGTATCGCGGTTATGACTGCGTCTTTGGCGATAGCGAACGCTTCTATGGCTGCCGCTGCCCCTGGAACGGGCGCTAAGGACGTCCGGACGTTCGTCACGCTGCACGTCAATACCATCGACCAGGGCGAAGTCGTGGTCGTGCTGCGCGGCGACGACGTCTTAATTCCGATCGCCGCGCTCGATCAGGCCGGCATCCACGGTCTCAAGGGCGAGCGCGAGACGATTTCCGGCAAGGAATACGTTTCGCTTGCGTCGCTCGCACCTGACGTAACGTTCAAACTCGATACCGACGCATTGGCGTTGGACGTAAGCACTGCTGCAAAGTACCTGGGGAAGTCGGCGTATTCCGTGCTGAGCAATCGGCCGGCCGGGATTCAATATCCGGCCGGCTCGAGCGCGTACCTCAACTACGCGCTCACGGGGACTAACCAGGGCGGCTCGAGCGCGTTCTTCGACGCAGGGATAAACCACGATCAGAACTCGTTTCACGTGTCGTACACTGCCCAGGAAGATGAAGCGCTGCGGCGCGGTCTGATCTATTATCAAATGGATAATCGCGACGAGGAGGTACGGCGTGTCGCCGGGGACCTCGATGCATCGAGCGGCGACCTCGGAGGCTCTTCGTATATGGCCGGTTTCGGCGTCAGCCGCGATTTTAGCCTCGACCCATACGCCATCCACTTTCCGTTGCCGAGTCTCTCCGGTGTCGTTACGACGCCGTCGGTTGCCGACGTGTACATCAATGGGCAGCTTGTCCAGCGGATCGATCTTCCGCCGGGCGCGTTTAATCTCAATCAGCTTCCGGTCACGACCGGTAACGGACTCGCTCAAGTCGTGGTGACCAACGCCTTCGGGCAATCGCAGACGTATTCGCAGCAGTATTACGCTACGGCCGAGATCCTCGCGCCTGGGCAAACCGATTTTCAGTACGACGTAGGATTGCTGCGGCAAAACGCGTTTGCGGAAGGCGATTCGTATGGGCCGGGCGTGGCTTTGGCGCAGTATCACGCCGGCATTACGAACTGGGTCACGCTCGGAGGACGTGTGGAGGCCACGCCCAACCTCGCGAGCGCCGGCCCGCAAGTCGACTTCCGCACCGCCTTCGGTTCATTCCACGTGGCTGTCGCTGCAAGCGACGATCGGGGGTATTCGGGCGCGGCCGCTTCGGCGGCGTATCAGTACTCCTCGGCGTCGATCAACGCCGGCCTCTCCGTGCTGACCCAAGGCCCCTATTACGCAAACGTCAGCCAGCCGGCGGCGTTAGACCGGCCGACGTATTCGCTATCCGCGTTCACCGGTATACCGATCAAAGGCGGTTCGGCCATCTCGCTTCAATTCTCGCGTTTCCACACGCGCGATAACGGGACGCAGAGCCAGATGTCCGTCGGCGGCTCGGTGCCGCTCTTTCGCCGGTACTCCTTGGCATTATCGCTGCAGCGCAGCACGAGCACGCTCACCGCGCCCAACTTTGGGCTCGTGGGCACGATGAACTTCAATGTCGGCCGCGCAAACGTCGACGTCACGACGCAGGTCGGAACCACCAAGCAAAACAGCATCCAGTTTCAGGATTCAACGCCGTCGCGCTACGGTCTGGACTATTCCGCCTCGTACAATCCGGGGTTCGGTGGTTTCTTCAGCGGCGACGCAGCGTATCAAAGCCAGTACGGAAACGCCGAGCTTGACTACAGCCGAGGCGGAGGAGCGACTTCTACTGAGGCGTTGCGGTTGGCGGGCGCCATCGGCTTCATCGGCGGCGGAGCGTATGTCATGCCGCCGGTCATCAACTCTTTTGCCTTGGTCGACGTTCCCGACACGCCGGGCGTCGGGGTCTACGTCGAAAATCAGTACGTCGGCAAGACCGATAGCCACGGGCGGCTTCTGGTGTCGGATTTGCTGCCCTACTATGCGAATCCGATTCGTATCGACGATTCCAACGTGCCGGAGAACACGAGCATCCAGACGGTCGAGCAGCTCATCGCACCGCCGGCGTCGGCGGGCGCCATCGTCCTGTTCCCGGCACAGCGCGTGCACGCGTTTAGCGGCAAGGTACTCGTCGTTATGGGCGGCAAGACGATCGTGCCGGCCTATGGTGAGCTCCAACTGCAGCGCGGAACGTTTCACAACGAGTCCGCGTTGGGCGAGAACGGGGAGTTCTATTTGGAGAACGTACCGGCCGGAGAGTTCCAAGCGAAGGTGCTGTTCGCAAAAGGCGAGTGCTCGTTCAGCTTTAAATCGCCTTCGACAAACAAGCCAATCGTGAAAATGGGTTTGTTGGAATGCAGCGTGCGTTGATAGTGCTGAAGTGGATTTTCGGCGTCGCACTCTTTTGCGGCGCAATGCAGCTATGTGGAGGCAATGCATCTGCCCAAGTCTGCACCATAAATAGTGTCTCCAGCTTAGTGCTGGCAAGCTCGTTCGATCCGGTTGCGCTGACGGCCGGAACGCAAATTTCCAGCACCGTTCAGGGAACGTGCTCTAACCTAAACAATCCCGGCGACGTCAGGCTGACGATCAATAACGGCAGCAATTTTCAGTCCGGCTCCGCGTTCCGAGCGATGTTGTGTGGCGCGTGCGCCGGGCCCAACCCGTTCAATCTGCTTCAATATCAAATATATGAAAGCGACGGTGCGACCGTCTTCCCGGCATCTCCGTCTTTTGTGAGCGTAAGTTGCGCCAACCCGACGAATTGCAAGAGCGCTACGGGGTCGACGTTCACATATACGTTTTTTGGTCAGATCGTAACGCCGGTTACGTCGACGTCGGTGAATGACTCGCAAATTGGGAGTTACAGTGACGGGGGACTCAGTATAGGTGCGACCGGCAAAGGGGCAACTGCGGTCAACGCGGCGATACCGACAACCGCCAGCGTTGGGCAGTTCTGTACCATAAGCACCACGACCAGCGTAGGCTTCGGAGCTTACGATCCGGTGACGGTAAGCGCCGTGACAAACGCGACCGGCAAAGTCACCGTGACGTGTACCCGGGGCAATTCCGGCGTCACGCTTACGCTAAGCGGCGGTAGCAACGCAGCGCATGCGACGTCGCCGCAGACGCGGGCAATGGTGGGTGCGGCGCACGGCGATTACATCTCGTACGATATTTTCGAAACGTCTGCGTATGCAACGCGATATCCGACCACGGCGGTCGCGCAAACAGTTTCCGGCGGCATAACTACCCCCTCGGTGGTAAGTCTTTTCGGGCAAATAGCAGCGGCGGCTCAAAATGTCAGCGTCGACTCCTACAGCGACTCCGTTAGCGCAACAGTTAATTTCTGAAATGAAAAACGGCCGCGTGAGCGGCCGCTGTAATTCCTAACGCGAGCGCGAACTACGCCCGGCGGGTGACCCGCTTCGAGCGCAAGCATTGCGTGCAGACCTTCGCGGTGCGATGAACGCCGCGATCGTCGACGCGAACCGACTGCAGGTTGGGCAGCCAGCGGCGCCGGGTCTTGTTCATGGCGTGGCTGACGTTGTTACCCGCTTTGGGTCCCTTGCCACAAACGTCGCAGCGCTTAGCCATTAAAAAATCCTCCAGGGGGTCTAAAACAACCGGCACATCATATCACGCCCCCGGCGTAGCGGCAAGCGACTCCAGCGCCTCGTGTAGGCGCAATTCAGAGATGTCCCCGATTGAGCAAAGCAGAGATGTCCCCTTAAGGGCCAAGGGCTTCCGACATGGAGCTTGTTACCTTGACCAGCAAGGAAATTCACCGCCTGGAGGTCCTTCAGGCACTCGCCGCCGGCAGGCTGCAACAGGCCGAGGCGGCCCGGGCATTGCAGCTCTCGGTGCGCCAGGTCAAGCGGCTATGGCGCCGACACCGGACCGGTGGCGCCAGCGC